>JAUIEQ010000129.1 GCA_030429785.1 bacterium | reverse complement strand
TTTTTACTATTCCCATAATACAATACAAATTGATTCGTTTGAAATAGTCTGGCGCATGCTTGTAGGCTGTTTTTTTTGTGTAGTTTGCCAAAAACACATTGCGGAAGTGGTGTGCTCGGTTGCCGAGAAGACCGCGATAATTTATTTGTTTGAGCATATTGCCGACATCAACCATAGGGTCATCAAGAACCGCGTTGTCAAAGTCAATTAGTCTGATTTTATTTCTATATACAATAAAATTTTCCAGTTGCGCATCACCATGAATAAATGATGTGCTGTTGACATCTTTTGTTTCCGCGTGTAGTTGTTGTATTTGCGAGACAAGTGAGTTGTTGGTGTGGGTGTTGTGTTGTGGGTGGTTTTGTATGTGTTCGGCTAGTCGCTGGATCTGAACTGGTGTTGTATAACTCTCTACAAAAGTAATGCCATCAAAAAAAGATCGTGGTATACGGTGCAGCTTGTTAAGAACATTTCCAGCCTGTACCAACAGTCGTTCAAATTGTCTGCCGAGGTGTTGGTGTTGTAATATATAGTCTGCTATTGAGTTGCCAGGAGTTTTTTTGTATATATACAAACAGTGTCGTGGGTAGTGTGCGAGCGGTTGTGAGATAAGTTCTCGGGTGCTTTGGTTGTTCCAGAGGCGCTTAAGAATGGTGTATGAGTGTTTTGACAAATCCTGCCCTCGAACGTGCCTAATTTTACCAAGTAGCTCGATGGTTTTGTTGGTGTGTAATATATACTCAGCAATAAATTTTTGTGTTGTTGGCAGTATGTCTATTCGCAATGTTTTGATTTGAACCGAGGTTGCTTTGGCTGGTAGGATGTTTTGAGCTGAGTGATTGAAGAAAGTAAGTGTTGTTTTTGGATTTGAAAAAAGTTTTATACTCTCAGTCAATTGAGTATCTTTGAGAAACTGGTTGAGCAGCCGAGTGAGTTGAGTAAACCGTTTGTACTGGCTAGCTAGGGCATGATCGCCAATAGCTGTTAATTCATCGGCTTGTTGTTGTGTGATTTTTTTGTGCGCATAATCATCGGCGATGCCGGCTATAGAATTCTTGGTAACAGTTATTACTTTTGGTAATAAGAGTAATTGATTGAGTTCAAAAAGCCGTTTAGCATCATTGATTTTAGTGTACGCCTTGGCAATGTGCTGTTCTATACGGTCTTGTATTTCAGGATGTTGCCATGCGTACAAGTACAGTGTTGCTAAGTCGTACATCGGATTGTTGTAGTGCACATCACTCCAATCAACAATGCTGAGCTTGGTCTTGTCAAGCAAGATGTTTTTTGGATTAAAATCACCATGTGTGAGTACAGCAGGTGTGCTGTCAAATAGATCATGAAAATGGTTTAGCGCACGTGCAGCTCGTTCTTGTGTCTTGGGTTCGATTGTTCCGTCTAGAGCTTTGGTGTAGCGAGTGAATTCAGTGTAGTTGTCAGCAAACTTTTTTGTTTGAAGTGAGCAAGTCTTTGGAAATGCTGTAGGTTTGATCTTTTGAATAGTAGTTATAACTTCAAAAATGTGCGAGCGAAGTAGTCGAGGGATGCGTGGGTGAATGCGACCTTTGCTGATATAAAAGTAGTAATTGCTCAACGGATATCCGGTCATAAATTCGTAGAGTAGATATTCAGGCTCAGTGGTTGTGTCAGCGGTGAGAAATCGGGTTGTATATAAATGTGGTATGCTTGTCTTTTGGATAAGTTTGTTCGTCTGTATTTCATTTACAAAACGTTGTTTTGATTCTTTGGTTTTTGTTTGGCGTATTTTTAGTAAAAACTTTTGCTTTCCTCGTGTGGCAGTTCGAACAAAAAACTCACCACTTGTACTCATGGTGTGCTCGATGGTTAGGTCGTGTTCTGACAACACACGGTTGACCGTGTGTTGTACTTGTTTGTTAGTGAATTGATTGTTTGGCATGGTTGATCCAGTGAGTGGTCCAGATAAGTTGCTTGATGTGTAGGTAGTCTTTTTCAGCAGCAAGTTTGGTTGTAAGCGGCACTTGTAATGTTCTGATAACGCGGATAAGTTCGAGCGCGCCTTTTTCAACTTCATCAGGCTTCCATGCCGGCATGTCAAAAAGTGATAAATCTTGAGCTGATGCCCACCAGAATGTGCATGATGAGATGCCTCGTTCAAAGTGAAGGCGGGCTGACCAAAAATCGTTGTCTTCAGTATGAGTAATAAGCGTATCGTATGCAAGGTCTGCAAGTTTCCACAGAGCTTTGTGTATCGCGTTGTCTGGGTGTTGCCATAACGAATACGGGATGTTGTTTGTTAGTTCTTGTTCATGTGCATCCCAGTGCGATGCTACCGGTGTGCATTCATCTGTTTTGGTGCATGTTGCAAGATGCTCACTAACTGTTTGTGTTGCGATGCGTTTATCTTGAGTGATTTGAAAAAATCTACCACTCATATCTTTGTGCCGGTGCCAGTATAACTCTCCATCTGTTGCAGTCAGAATAGTGTTTGGCAAAGTATTTTTCTCAAGTTCTTCAGCAATAGTTTTTGGCACATATGTTCGAGATCGGTTGTGGTCACGGAATACAGCAGTGAGTCCAATGTTTTTGATAACGTGTTTTGTGTTTGGGTCAACTGACTGCACGGTACCATTGTATGATAGTTCATCAAGAACAATCCAAGTATATCCCATTTCTTTGACAATGCGAGCTACTGATTCGCTGTATGCGCATTCTGGTAAAAAAAACCCAGCAGGCTGAACTCGCACACCAAGTCGTTCATGATTCATGTTTTGATTGACCTTGATTTGTCTGCGTACTTCGTCTTCGTTGATGAGTGGTAGGAGTGGATGAAACGCTGCAGAGTCCATAAGCTCAACCTGACCCCGTTCAACAAGTAGTTTGATAAGGTCAAGTATATTGCTATGACCATGTTTATCAAGTAGGTGGGTTAAGCAACTGTTGATATTCAGTGTTTGTTTGATGTGTGGATTGTTGTAGAGAAAATGAAAAAACGGATCATAGCTCTCACGTACCACGGTGGCTAGTACATCCGGTTCGATAGTCGGTGGTTGGTAGCAGTGAACAATATTCACCCAAGTGTATGGTGTTGTCATGATTGGCGTTACTTAACGTTTGGTGCGAAGTTTGATCGCTTTGCGGAACAGCTCAACATATTTTT
>JAUIEQ010000128.1 GCA_030429785.1 bacterium | reverse complement strand
TATTCGACATAAACATGGGGTTAGTATTTAGTAATAAAGATTAGTTAAACAAATTACGCAACCGATCAAATGCAGGATTTGATTCAAAAACTTCCTCAACTATATCCGTAGTCGATTCACCAAACGCATACTCATCTTGGTCTGACAACTCCTCATATTCTGTCTGACTACTTACTTGCGCGTCATCAGATTGCTCAAATTGAGCATAAATAAAATTAAAGTACTGATCAAAAACTGAATGAGCGTATCGATCTTGCTCATAGTGCGCACGGCAAGTATCATGTTCATCTGAAACATACTCACCATCATGATAACTCTCTTGACTGCCATACGAACACTCAAACTCATCAGACATTTCGCTATCTGAAGTTGTGCGCGCAATAAAACTTAACTTATATCGATCATAATTTGATTCAGCAGCAAAAACATTTACGGCTGGTGCAAAAACCAAGACAAACAAAAAAACGGCTATTACCCCGCGAGTCATATAAGACATAGGCTTAAGGGATTACTAGTAAAATCCTCCACTTAGACATGCCCTCCTACATAATTGAACTGTATATACAGTATACAACATTTTCCAAAAACGCACTAGCGTATTTTTTGCTCAAATAGTTACTTATTTAAATTTATTGACTGCAACTTGTGTTGCGCGCGCTTAAATGCAGACGAATCATTGCACTCAAGCATCCGCTCAATTGACACCCAAGCAACTTGATTCGACTCATCACTTGCCACAATATCAATTGTTTGAGCAATATACAAAAAACGAATATCATAATGCTTATGCTCGGCAACGCCCCCATACTCAGCAATACGATGCACATCAACATCAAAAATTCCTTTAGTAACTACCTGCAAATTATCAAGGCCTGTTTCTTCCAAAACCTCTCGCCGGGCTGACATCTCTATACTTGTATCTTCTGGCTCGGTATGACCGCCTGGCTGAAACCACTTGTCAATTTTCTTATGGTGCACCAGCACAACCTCTTGCAAATCACTCGTTACAACAAACGCACTAGCTGTTATGTGACCTGCTGAGTTGTTTCGAGAAAAACAATCATCATGCGTAGCTAAGAATTCTTGAACAGCATGAGTATGTCGTTGCTCTGTTTCATCAAACGCACGGTACTGCGCAAACAAATCTATCACTGATTGTTTTGGTATCATATTGTGAGTATACATATTTACCATACTTTAATCTACTTGACTGTCATACAATATCGTGGTACGATCGACAATCAATTTCACTCTTTTACAACCAAAAACCTAGGAGCAAAAAATGAACAAGCTTGAAGCACTGATGGCAAATCGGTATCAACGCACAGCTCTAACGAGCAATATTACCGGCACTAATTTTGTTGTCTATTGGAAAGATGTTCTAGCACTACTCGGGGCACTGTTTGCCACATTTGGTTTTGTTGGCCTCTATACAGCCATAACAAGAAATGAACTACCAATCAGTAGCACCGACCTCTCCATGCTCTGCTTGGCTATATTTCCCGCATTCTGGGCTAATATGTGGAATCACGCACAAGTCGACCAACAGGGCAGATATTGGTTAGTGAATGTACTGTCACTACTCTTTGTGATTACAATTTCACTTTCTTCACTAGCGATGTGGTTTGTGATAATTTTTCAACTGCGTGAATTATCACCACCACTCTCTATAGCGACAGGCTTCTTTATCAACCCATGGACAATAATTATGCAGTATATGATTGCCGCAGTTCTGTGGCTTCCGACCTTTACTGTCACTGACCTCACAAAAGGTGGTAAATCATACTCCTCTGCGCACTATCTGCGAACCCCCTTTATCGGCAAAACAATCCGATACACAGCACTATAACGGCTAAACCTCGATACAACTCGAGGTTTTTATAGCATCACTATTCACGTTAAGTATATCCCTTGACCAAATACTAACATTCTGGTATTCTATAAAATCATTTTAACATTAACAACCACAAAAGGAGGTCGAGTGAAAACAGATTTTAGCAAACTCAACCACAGATACGCATTAACTTCCACTTTTTTGAATGGAAAATTCGTTATCTTCTGGAAAGACGTATTAGCAATCCTGATGACAGCTATATTTGTCGTGTGTGCAGCTCTATTACGCCCGTACTTAAACGACTACCTCACCCTCAACGAAGCCATGTTTTGGTTTTTGGCGTTACTGCCTGCATTCTGGGCACGGACATGGAACAGCAATCAAGTAAATCAAAAAAAACGCCCGTCAATTACAAACGGGCTTGCAGGAGTTGTACTATTGATTAGCAGCGCAATTGCTCTGTTATTTTTTATCAACATGTTCTCGTCATCGCCCGATAAGACACTGTATGACATAACACAGACTAACAATTGGCTTTTTATTGGAGCACACTATTTCGGATGCGCAGCGACATGGCTTCGGACATATGCCCATGAGCCATTGATCAAAAACCAGAAACGGTATCATAGAATCTATTACTTCCGTGGCTTTATAATCGGAAGAGCTATCCACTCCTTATAAAAACATCAATCCCGACATTACATCGGGATTTTTTTGAATACAAAAAATACGATACACAGTTCTCGCGCTGACCTACTCTCGCCCAAATGGACTACCATCGGCGCTGATTGGCTTAACTTCTGTGTTCGAGATGGGAACAGGTGTGACCCAATCGCCAGAAGCACGAGAACTCTATATCGTATTTATCAAATACTCTATCAACAGATACAAACGTACACAATAATATACTACCGTACAAAATTCTTATAATGAAACGCTTTCGGATTATTAGTACTGCTCAGCTGAACATGTTGCCATGCTTACACTTACAGCCTATCAACCTGATAGTCTCTCAGGATCCTGATAAGGAATTCTAATCTCGAAGACAGCTTCGCGCTTAGATGCTTTCAGCGCTTATCTTAACCAAACATAGCTACCCAGCAATGCCCTTGGTAGAACAACTGGTACACCAGAGGTTTGTACTTCCCGGTCCTCTCGTACTAGGGAAGTGACTTCTCAAAATTCCAACGCCCATGGCGGATAGGAGACCGAACTGTCTCACGACGTTCTGAACCCAGCTCGCGTGCCGCTTTCATTGGCGAACAGCCAAACCCTTGGGACCTTCTCCAGCCCCAGGATGCGATGAGCC
>JAUIEQ010000127.1 GCA_030429785.1 bacterium | reverse complement strand
AAAAATCGTAATGGCATGGATGTGATTGAGAATATCCAAAGAATGTTTGCTGATTCAGATGGTCATGTCAAAGTATTGGCTGCTAGTATCAGAAATGTTAATCACGTCTTGTATGCGATTTCGCAAAAGATTGATATTGTTACTGCTCCGGCTGCAGTGTTGAAAGATTGGGCGGCGCTTGCTATGCGTGTGCCAGACAAGACAATGCCTGATGTTGATGCTGCAAAACATGGTATTGAAAATATTCCGTATCAAGCAATTGATTTGTCAGCTTCGTGGGAGTCGTATGACATAGAGCACGAGCTAACCACACAAGGCATTGCTCGGTTTGCAGCTGATTGGAACAAGCTTATCAGTACGAGTAACTAATAACTAATTATTTGCACAACGTTTATGATGGATCAAGCAATCAAGGATTTTGCCAAGCAGTTTGAGTACGAGCCAGTTATTGAAAATGAAGCAGCGCTCAAGCGCAGTGAAAAAGTGATTATCAATGGTATGGGTGGCTCGCATATTGCAGGGGATGTTATCAGGGATATTGACCCAAGCGCACGCATAAGCATTCACCGAACATATGGGTTGCCCAAGTGGCATCAAGAAGAACTGCAAAAAAGCTTGGTGATCGCAAGTTCATATTCTGGAAATACAGAAGAAGTAATCGCGGGGTATAAGCAAGCGCGTGAAGCCTCATTGTCGCTGGCTGCGATTGCGGTTGGTGGCAAGTTGATAGAACAAGCTCAAGCTGATGGTACGCCGTATATTCAAATGCCAAACACTGGTATTCAACCTCGGTCAGCTCTGGGATTTAGTTACTTGGGAACATTGAAGTTACTTGGTCGTGATGGTTTGATTGTTGAGGCGCAATCCCTAGCATCTCGATTGCAACCAGCAAAACTTGAGTCCGACGGCAAGCATTTAGCAGCAACGCTTCGTGGTAAAGTGCCGGTGTTATATGCTGGACCACGGAATTTTTCAGTAGTGTGGAATTGGAAAATCAAATTCAATGAAACAGGCAAGATACCTGCGTTTTATAATATTTTTCCTGAACTCAATCACAATGAGATGACAGGGTTTGATGTTCGTGATTCCGTGCAAGCGCTTACTGATCCGTTTCATTTTATTATGTTTACAGACGCGCAAGATCATCCGCGTGTACAAAAACGTATGGAGATCACAAAAAAATTATACGAAGATCGTGGATTGTCAGTCACGATGCTTGAGTTGACTGGTGATTCTCATGCAGAAAAAATATTCACCTCACTGATCCTTGCTGATTGGACAGCGTATTACACGTCGCAAGGGTATGGACTTGAGTCTGAGCAAGTACCAATGGTTGAAGAGTTCAAGGAATTGATCGCAAAATAAGTGATATGAGTATCAAAACATCCAGCTTTATATAAAGCTGGATGTTTGTATTGCGTATCATATACGGGCAACGCAACTAGGAGGGATAGTGCGTTGCCCATACATGACACCAATCATTGCTAGTATTAGCCAAAACATTGATGGCCTAGCTTACCATTGTTTGTTTCTTTTTGTCAAGAATATCGGTGCTGCGATTGTAGCGCTTAATTCAAAAAATGATATACTTAACACCTTGGAATGTAGTAATAAAGTATGGATGCACAAAAACTAGACTATATATGGCACGCTCATTCAAGCGATGAGGTATTCAAGCAGCTGGAGTCATCGGCGTATGGATTGGACGAAGCTGAGAGCAATCGTCGTATTGAGCAGTTTGGTGAAAACAAAATTCCTGAAGTGAGAAAAACACCGCTTGCGTTAGTCTTTTTGAAACAGTTTCATAACTTATTGGTATATATTTTGTTGCTTGCTGCTGGGTTGTCGTTTTATTTTGATCATGGTTTTGACGGTGGGGTAATTCTTGCGGTGGTTTTGATCAACGCTTTGTTTGGTTTTGTGCAAGAGTATAAATCAGAAAAAGCAGTGGCAGCACTCAAGCAACTGGTCAAAGATACCGCGAAAGTGATACGCGACGGTAAATTGCATGAAATTGATGTTGCCTCGATTGTGCCGGGTGATGTTTTGTTTATAGAAAATGGCGACAAGATTCCGGCAGATGGTCGCGTGATCGAAGCAAGTGGTTTGCTGGCGAACGAAGCTTCGCTCACTGGCGAGTCACTTCCGCAACACAAATCAGTTGAGGTGCTCGCACAAGACGCGCCGTTGCCTGAGCGGAACAATATGGTATTTAGCGGAACAGTTGCGATTAGTGGTGAAGGGAAAGTTGTAGTGACAGCAACCGGTCCGCATACGTTTTTGGGTAAGATTGCGGCTGATGTACAAGAAGCTGGCAATCAACAAAGCACATTTATGATTAAGGTGAACCGGCTTGGTCATCAGTTGGGATTTTTGGCAATTGGCGCAGCAGCGCTGTTGATGGGTATTGGTTTTTGGAGAGGATTTGATTTTTTTGATGTCTTACTGCTCGGCGTTGCAACGGCTGTCTCAGCAATTCCTGAAGGCTTGCCAGTTGTCCTAGCTGTAGTACTCGCTATTGGTGTACAGCGAATGGCGCGCAAGAACGCAATTGTCAAACATCTAGCTTCAGTTGAGCCGCTTGGCATGGCGCAAGTGATCTGTACTGACAAAACAGGAACGTTGACCAAAAACATTATGACCGTTACCAAGTTGTTTGTTGGTGGTGATGAGTATGCTGTTTCTGGAACTGGCTATGATGCACAGGGTGACTTCTGGCTTGCGGACAAAAAAGTTCAGCCATTGCAAGCGCAGTATGTAGCTGAGTTGTTGACTGTAGGGGCGCTTACCAATCGAGCAGTGATTGATTTGTCAGAAGAAACCAAAGCACCAGAAGTTATTGGCGATCCTACGGAAATAGCTTTGGTAGTAGCTGCTGCAAAAGCAGGTCTTGATAAGACAGCGCTGAATGTTGAGTACAAAACAATTGATACAATTCCATTTACTTCAGAGTACAAGTACCAAGCGTTGCTTGTGGATGATGATCATCCAAAAAAACCACAACGCAAGTTATGTGCTATTGGTGCTTTTGAGACGGTGTTGCCAAATTGTTCGCATGTTGTATGGAATGACGAAGTTGTTGCTTTGACTGATACAATCAAAGCAAAGCTACAAGAGCAAATGCAGTCGTATGCTCAAAATGGATTCCGG
>JAUIEQ010000126.1 GCA_030429785.1 bacterium | reverse complement strand
CAGGATTTAGTTGTTCGCAACCCCAGAGAGGCAGGTCGTCAGTTTACGGCTTTTCTCAAAAATGGCGGACGGATAACGGTTGCTAATTTCCCAACTTTCAAGGTTATTAAAATCGGCACCCTGAAAGACGCCAGAGCTATCCGCAAAGCAATCGCAAATGCAGGTGGTTGTATTAGCGATTGGGCAGACGATGTGATGAGTAAAAAGGAGTTTACGGTTGCCAAAAAAGAAACTGAGGTTGAACTGGTCGTAGTATCGGTTGCTGAACTCGGTTTCCGGGATGGGGCCACGTATGCTGACATTTGCAAAAGAGCCAAGCAGCTCGGCCTCTCCCTCTGTCCGGCCGAAGTCGGCCCCCAGCTGCGCCTGCAGCACACAAGTCAGCTGAAAGGTAAAGGTGAATGGCTTCGCATTGCAATGGAGCCGATTGCTGATTCGGATGGCAGTCTGGGCGTGTTCAACGTTGCGCACGATGTAGCCGGTCTTTGGCTCGGTAGCTTCGATGGTCGTCCTGGCAATTTCTGGGGCGGAGACCGCAGTTTCGTCTTCGTTCGTCAGTAATTACGATTGTTGGCTACCGACGCTTTACCGCAGTCCTCGTCGCGTAGCCGCATAAAGTTTTTTAACTAACACCAGCACTAACGCTGGTGTTTTTTTGTTGTCAAAAGACTAACTGCGGGCAGAGAGGAAATACAAGCAACCAAAACACAGATCAGATCAATTTGTTGTAATAAAACGTTTAAATAGTGTATACTGACTAACAATAATTACGTAACATCTGTCCTATATGTCAAAAAAGACTCAGATTTTAATTGCGGAGGACGAAAAGCCGATGGCCAAGGCGTTGCAGGCGAAGTTGCAACACGAGGGTTTTGAGGTGAGTTTGGCATTTGACGGAGCTGAGGCTTTGCAAAAACTAGATGAAGGTTCTTTTGATTTGCTGATTCTTGACTTGATCATGCCTAATGTTGATGGATTCGCTGTGCTTGAAGCATTGCGTAAAAAAGATCAGCACGTGCAAGTTATTGTAGCTACTAACTTGAGTCAGCAAGTTGATATTGATCGCGTGAAGAAACTTGGTGCAGTTGATTATTTTGTGAAGTCAGACACTCCTTTGGTAGAGGTTGTTGATCATATTAAAAAGGTCTTAGGCTAGTGTTCTAGTGTGTGCCAATGCGCTGCTTAAGATGATCTTGTTTTATTTTTCCCCATGAAACTTGACCAACAAACAATTGTTGATATCCTTGTTAAAGAAAATTACATAACGTCGGAGGATATAGCAGCTGCTGAGCAAGCATCTGCAGAACACAATACATCGAAAATTGATTTTTTGTTACAGAAGAATATTCTGACCAAAGATATTCTGGGACAGGCTGTTGCTGAGCACTATCAGGTACGGTTTGTTGATGTGTCAAAGCATAAAATCGATGATGCTGTTTTTTTTACGATTCCTGAGATTGTAGCTCGAGCGCAACAGGTTGTTGGTTTGAGCAGAACGCAGGAAGGGGTCTTGGTGGCGATGTCAGATCCTGGGGACATGGAAATGCGTCAGTTGCTGGCTAAGCGATATAATGAAACCATCATTCCTGTATTTGCATTGCCTGAAGCAATTGAAGCAGAGTTCAAGCGATACGCAGTTGACCTGCAGACACAGTTCGGAAACATAGTCCAAGCAATGTCAGCTGATGAAGTTGATCTTGATGCAAAAAATCAAAAGATAACCGAAGCAGTTGACGTTATACTTGAGGCGGGGGTGCGCAACAACGCATCTGACATTCATATGAACCCGCAAGAGAAGCACGTGACAGTTCGGTTTCGTATTGATGGGATGCTGCATGATGTGTTAACGATTGAAAAACCCTTATACGAGTATTTGTTATCGCGTATCAAAATCCTAGCAAAAATGAGAACTGATGAGCATCGGACAGCGCAAGATGGTAAGTTTCGTTTTACTGATCAGCAGGGACAATACATTGATGTACGTGTTTCAGTGGTGCCGACAACGAACCAGGAGAACATTGTGATGCGGTTGTTGTCTGCACAAAGCCGGCAATACAGTTTAAAAGACATCGGGTTATCAAGTCGAGATCTGGATACTGTGCAATCAGTCGCTAAGAATCCGCATGGCATGATTTTGGTTACAGGGCCAACTGGTTCTGGTAAGACTACAACATTGTATGCGATTTTGCATATTTTGAATCAACGAGAAGTCAATATTGCGACAATTGAAGATCCAGTTGAGTACGATATTGGCGGTATAACACAAATCCAAGTAAACACCAAGACAGGCTTGACGTTTGCTACGGGTCTTCGTGCAATCGTGCGACAAGATCCTGATATTATTATGGTTGGGGAAATTCGTGATGAAGAAACAGCCGGGATAGCTATTAATTCTGCTTTGACTGGACACTTGGTGCTGTCAACATTGCATACCAATGACGCTGCTACAGCGTTGCCTCGGTTTTTGGATATGAATATTGAACAGTTTTTGGTAGTGTCGACATTGAGTATTGTTGTTGCGCAGCGGTTGATTCGCAAGAATTGTAGCTCATGCGTGCATAGCTATACTCCTGATGACAAACAAAAAAAGATACTGCAGTCTAACAAACAGTTGGTGGCTATTTTGGAAAAACAAGGCATTGCAAAGCTTGATGGTGTGCGGCTATATCAAGGTCAGGGATGTAAGTTGTGTGGTGAGACTGGGTATGCTGGTCGTGTTGGTGTATTTGAGGTGTTGGAAATGACTGACGAGATTCGTGATTTGATTATGCATCATGCAAATGCAGATCAAATAAAAAAGAAAGCAGTTGAGCAGGGAATGACCACTATGATGGAGGATGCAGTTGCAAAAATGCTTAAAGGCCTCACGTCACTTGATGAAGTATTGAGAGTAACCATGGAATAATATGAGCAAGCAACCATCACAAGGTTTGGCTACAGACATTACATTTGGAAACGTAACATTGACTGAACGAGCAGTGTTTGCCAAGCACTTGGCAACTATGCTGCAATCAGGACTGACATTGGCAGAAAGCCTTGAAATTGCGCAAGATTCTGCGCGAGGTAAGCTCAAAAAAACTTTACACGCAGTACTGTCATCAGTGCAGGCGGGAAATAGTTTTTCTGAAAGTTTGGCAGCGCACCCTAAGATTTTTTCACGGTTATTC
>JAUIEQ010000125.1 GCA_030429785.1 bacterium | reverse complement strand
GCAACACTGTGCGGCTCACCATCAACTGCTCGCACATATGGCGCAAGTAACGGATCCTCAATAATGAATCCTCCAGCCGCTCTAAAAATATTTCCTTCAGCAATGAGTTGCTCAACTACAGCATCAGGAATCAAATCAAATATAACGCGCGCTCGATCGACACCTTCAACTCGCTTGCCGGTCAGCACATTCGTCACCACAACCGCACTAACTGTTTCAGGTGGCTCAGTAGCATAACTACGCAAGCGCATCCGTGCTTCTTCGGGTGACTCAGGCTTTTCTACAATTTCGTTATTGTACCAAACTACTTGGTCAGCTGTAATCACAAGCGCTGCTGTGTCATTTGGGATTGTTTGCAAAATAGTATCTGCCTTGGCATGAGCTAGTTGCACAGTCAACACTGCAGGATCTTTGTGTCGAATTGCTTTTTCATCAATGTCTGCAGTCACAACCGTAAAATCATAACCAAGCTTTTCGAGCACTTGCTTTCGACCTACTGAACCAGATCCTAAAATTATTTTCATACTCAATTGTATTAATACTGCAATACCAGTTCAGGTTCACGTGCTTGGTGTTCATTGTGCGCCAAGATTTTTTCAATATTATACGTGCCGTACTTAGCCGCTTCGTAATATCCATGCATCGCACTTTCAGCAAACCATCCCGAACGCAGCCAATCAAACAACCACTCATCAGTATATTTCACATTTTCCTGATCTACACCAGCACCAGTTGCGAGCAACCATTTTCGATTAAAATGCTCCTGCGAACCAAGCGGCTCTGACATAATAATTGGCAAACCAAGTGCGCTATAGAATGATAACTCACTTGGCTTTGTCCACAAAATATCAGTTGACCTAATGGTTTGGTTGAATAAATCAAAATATTTGTACTTATCTTCGGCATATACAATCGAGAGGCTTTTGCCGAGCTCATTCTCAAGACCGAGACGAGCGATTTCGGTTTGGAAATACTCATTGATATAATCATGCGTTCCAGCAATCAAATTGAGTTTGATCTGATTGGTTAGTAACTTGCCTTGCAAACTTTTGACAATTGAAACACCAAGCTCTCGTTGCGCCCCAGCACCACCAACTGCGAATGTCAGGGTTAGCACACCATCTGCCTTGCATGTTTCAATAGTCACATTGAATTCATCACGCAACAGCTGGCGATATTTGTGACAATATTTTCCCTCAGGATCTAGTCGCGCGATTCGCTTGATCATGTCATGTTTGAGAATCTCAGAATCTTCTACGCCTATATTTTCTTTTGGCAAGGGAAACCCTGTGTAATAAATCATGTTCTGAGGAACTCCGTACTCTTGCAATCGCTCGTATACGCGCTTTGATGGCACCAAATACTTGATGCGCGACTTCTTGGGATGGTACGCGGCCCAAGCACGAGACACATCAGCATCACACACTATCAAATAGATATCCTCGGAATAGTTAAAAGTTTCTGCCATGTATGCCGGTACAAAAAAACTCGTCACCAGTGGTAACGGATGTTGCTCAAGCATGTCAACAAAATGCTTGCCCCATGCTTTTGACTTGATCATATTAACAGTACTCCACAACTGTACGCTTGGTCGCGACAAATCTCTTCGCGGATAAAAATCTTTGATTTCTTGAAACTTATCAAATACGTTCCACGCGGCTTTGCCGACAATTGGAACTTTTTTAAACCGCGAAACAGTTTCATAAAACTTTCTTGAGCTCAACCAAATCTCCCGATCTTGCTCAGGGATTCCGTCATAATTATCCGCATGTATAACTCTTTGATCAATTGCTAAATGCTGCAATGGGTATGTAGCTCGTTGATGTCCATAACCCATATCAACTGAGACAACATAGACTGCTGACTGCTTATTTGTATTTTTTTTCTTAGGCATGAAAAACTGTATATATAATCAGTATACAGTATTTTGAAGCCAAAATAAACAATAAAGTTTTCTTTATTATTTTTTAGAAAAGTAAGCAAAACTGCGGATGCAGCCACCTAGCTCTTGAGGCAATCGGATTTGTTTCCGTTATCAGTGCCAAACTCGCCCCGATTAACAATCGGGACCCAAACATGGCACTGAATGGACACTCCGACTCATCTCATTACCTATAGTCGCTTGTTCGCATGCCCGCACTAATAGAACTGCAATTATTATATTCAGTCCAGCCATTATGAAACGAGCTGTAGTCTTAGCAATGAAATGAGCGTAACGATTTCCCTAAGCCGAAGGCGCATTGGAAATTGTAGTGAATAAGTTGCTAAGCTACGAGTGAGTGTAATCTGGCTGTCAGTTTTTGGATACTTTTTGCTGACCAAAAAGTATCGTAAAGAAGTTTATCCAAATGTAAACGTAAACACATCAAGTCCTGGTTCTGTGATACGCAACTCCATCACATGTTCATCAACAGACTGATTTTCAATCAAACGATACAACCGCTCCTCAGAAAACTCCACCTGAGAACTTTGAGAATCAACATCACGACCAAAACTCTGCTCACCAAGCACTGCGCCATCTTGTTGAATGCTCATCACAACAGGTTCAGCAGCTCCGGCTACCATAAACACATTTTTGGCAGTATATGCAAAAATAATGCGAGCATCTGCAGAAATATTAGTTGCATACTCTTGCTGAATATCCCATTCACCAACCAAGTACAACGTATTTGGTTCAATCAAATCAGGATAGGTAAATGTTTGTACGCCCGTATGCAGTCGATCACCATTACCAAGCAATTCATTACGCCATGCACCAAAATACGTTTCTGGGCTTCTACCAAGCGGTACTTCTGCATTATCAATTTCTGCAATAGTTGTATCAACAGCTGATGATGCGCCTATTGCTGCATCTCGTGCTTGCAGTGCTTGTTGAATTTTTTTCTCAGTCTCATCATATGCTCCCTCGCCAATATGGTCATAAATAATATTGCCAGTATGATCAAGTAAATATTTGCGAGGCCAATATCGGTTGCCATATGAACGCCATGTTGCAAAATCATTATCCTGCATCACTGGAAATTCAATCCCAAAATCATCAAGCGCTTCACGAACATTGTCAACATCTTTTTCAAATTCAAACTCAGGCGTATGCACACCAATGATAACAAAATCATTATCCTTGTATTTGTCATGCCATTCATTCAAATACGGAAAGGTGCGAATAC
>JAUIEQ010000124.1 GCA_030429785.1 bacterium | reverse complement strand
AGTCTTTCTGATTTCAAATGGTGTTGGCTACTATCGCTTAATCAAAAAATCATAATACATTTACACGGCTTTGCTAGATTGAGCCTTTTTGGTTGTGTGTTACAGGTTGATTTCAAAACCTTGAATAACGCCAATGCTTGCGGTATACTGCCACTGATAAGAGATTATTAATTAGCGCGGTATATGTATGGAAAAATAATTCCAGGGTTGGTGCTTGAGGGAAAGCCGGCTGAGTATCCAGTTGTTAATGAGCGTGAGATTCGTGGTGCTGCGGGCATTATGTTTGCTATAGCCCTGAGTGCATTTGTATATGTGTTGATGACGCGTGATATCACGCCGATTTTTTTTATTGTAGTGATTTTTTGGTTTGATTTTTTCTTAAAAACTGTTTTTCAGCCTCGGTATAGTATTTTTGGCTGGCTGGCACGACCCTTAGTCAAGCGTCAACACCCAGAGTATGTTGGTGCAATTCAGAAGCGGTTTGCTTGGGGGATTGGTTTGGTGCTAGCTTCAACAATGATTGTATTGGTATTTGGATTTGGTGTTCGTGGTGCTGTGCCACTTGCAATTTGTGCTACGTGTATTTTTTTTATGTGGCTTGAGAGTGTGTTTGGTATTTGTGTAGGGTGTCAGGTATATACACATTTGATCAAGCGCGGTGTATTGCCTGAGCCTGATATCAAGCCTGCTTGTCCTGGTGGAGTGTGTAGTATTCCACAAAAAAATAAATAACTTGTTTATATGCCAAAATCACAAACCAAATATATTGACGCATATGTACTTGTAGTGCCAAAAGACAAAGTAGCTCAGTACAAAAAAGTTGCTAAACAGGGAGGTGACTTATGGATAAAGCATGGCGCGCTTGCTTATAAAGAATGTATGGGAGATGATCTGAGTCCAGATATGGGCGGGTTTCCATATTTGCAATTTCCTAAAATGGCTAAGGCAAAGCCAGATGAAACAGTGTGGTATTCATTTATCGAGTACAAGTCAAAAGCACACCGCGATCAAGTGAATAAGAAAGTCATGAAAGAGATGGAAAAGCAGCACAAAGATAAGCCTGATCATATGGATGATATGCCGTTTGATTCAAAGCGTATGGCATATGGCGGATTTAAGGTGGTAGTGAGTTGTTAGTTTTTTACAAAAAATATTTATTATTGACTGCACATTATGAAAAAATATACCATTATATTTTGGATTACAACTGTGTTATTGGTTCTGTTTGAGGGTGTTATGCCAGCATTAACATTCAATACAGATCTTGCGCGTGAAGGCGTAACGCATCTCGGGTACCCAGTGTACTTTTTATATATGCTCACTGTTTATAAAGTGTTGGGCGCACTAGCGTTGATTGTGCCACGAATTCCAAGCAGGATAAAAGAGTGGGCGTACGGCGGTTTTGCATTTGTGTTTGTGTCTGCGTTTGTGAGTCATATCGTAGTTGATGGCGCTGGAGTGATGGCGCTTGGCCCTGTTATCGCGCTCGTTGTTCTCAAACTTTCTTACTGGAGTTATCACAAAAGAATGCTACCAGTACCAGTTGCTGCTCCGGCGAGCAAGTAATATATTTACTACATAATACATACAACATATGCAACATAATGCACTAGCACATTTTGAAATCCCAGCTGATGATGTTGAGCGGGCAATTGATTTTTACACAAAAACATTTGGTTGGAAAATTGAAAAATTTGACATGCCAGCAAACAGCTCTACAGGTGGCGAGCCTTATTACGGCGTGCACACAACAGAAGTAGGTGAGGATAATATGCCAAAGCATCCTGGTGCTATTAATGGCGGTCTTATGAAACGCATGCAACCAGGCCAGATGATGACCAACTATATTACGGTTGAGTCAATTGAGCAAACACTTGAAACAGTTACAGAAAATGGTGGGACAGTCATCATGCCAAAAACTGCAATTGCCCCTGGTATGGGATTTATTGCAATGTTTAAAGATCCAGAAAACAACATGATGGGACTGCATGAGTATGAACCAGGTAAAGGGGAGTAATATGTCACAAAAAATAGTACCACATCTTTGGTTTGACACACAGGCTGTAGCAGCAGCCAACTTTTATGCTGAGGTGTTTCCTGATAGCAAGGTGACCAGCACCTCTGTTATTACAGATACACCTTCTGGTGATTGTGATATCGTAGCGTTTGAAATCATGGGCTACTCGTTTAGAGCAATTAGTGCTGGGCCTGTATTTGCGCTCAACCCGTCAATTTCGTTTATGATCAATTTTGATCCATCACAGCACAAGAATGCGCGCGTCTTGATTGATCAAGTATGGGAAAAGCTTATTGATGGCGGTAAGGCCCTCATGCCGCTAGACAAGTACCCATTTAGCGAGCGTTACGGCTGGGTGCAGGACAAGTATGGAGTTAGTTGGCAGCTTATTTACACAAATCCAGAAGGCGACGAGCGTCCACTGGTATTGCCAGCTTTGTTATTTACTGAAGAAAAATGTGGCAAAACTAAAGAAGCTGCAGCGTTTTATCTCTCAGTATTTAAGGGCACAAAGCAAGGAGCGGTAGCGCCATATCCAAAAGGTGCAGAGCCAAATAAAGAAGGTGATGTTATGTTTATGGACTTTGCATTGGAGAATCAGTGGTTTGCTGCTATGGATTCAGCGCTTGACCATGGCTTTACCTTTAATGAAGCGGTTTCGTTTATTGTATACTGTGAGGACCAGACCGAGATTGATTATTATTGGGACAAGTTGTCAGCAGTGCCTGAGGCAGAGCAGTGTGGATGGCTCAAAGATGCGTACGGAGTTTCATGGCAAATCATACCAGCTGCTATGGACCAGCTTATGGCACAGAATCCAGACAAGACAACGCCCGCTATGCTCAAGATGAAAAAGATAGTTATAGCTGATCTTGAGAAAGCAGCTCAGTAAAACAACAAAGCACTCCAAGTAGGAGTGCTTTGTTGGTGAGAGTGCTGCCGTAAGCGTCTTGTAGTAAGTCAAAACTTGCTTCACAATTATTAAGCCAATTGTTGGGTAAGAATAGGTTAGAATATGGCAACAACTATTGTCTTATTTTTGCTTGTTGGCTAATGACGACAAAGCCTGGTTGACTGCCATTGGCTGTTTGAAATGTTGTGTAGAGATTGTTGTTTTCAGCTTGGATAATTTGATATCCAGCTACGTTTTTGTCGCTTGTAATTGACCAGCCATTTTGATTCAGTGCTTCACGGTACCACGCGAGC
>JAUIEQ010000123.1 GCA_030429785.1 bacterium | reverse complement strand
TCAGTATGGTTTATACGTAAAAATAAATATGATGTTTTGCATTTCAGTCAAAAACACGGCGACACTGAGTGCATCGAGTATATTTTTTTACTCCTGCCTGGAACATACACCTAAAGGAGGTTTCATGATCTACAAAGTAACTCCCCGCAAAAACATTGTTGTTAATACCAAGGAATTGCACAGCATTGTGAACGCAGCACACCCAACCAATCTAATCCGACTGCTCGACACCACAGCCAAGCAACAACCGGTCATCGGCTTGCTGAATACATACCACGGGTTCTCCACGGTCGCAGGTGCATGCATTGGTCTCAAAGCGGATGGCACTGGTAACTTTGTCCTGATGCCAGCAAGTGCTGATGATGTTGCAATTTTTGCATCATGCAAACCAACAACCCACCAAAATGGCCAATTCTACAAAATCAGTCCCATTGCCAACCGAACGGTTATAATCGCCAAGCCACTTGAACAAGCTGACCGCTATGAACTTGTTCACTGCTTCTACTACTCGGTATCATAGTTGCTCTAACCACCTTACGCAATAAGGTGGTTTTTTATTGGCAAGTTATTTGACAAACAACACATCGCTGCCTAAGCTACAGGTAACATGAACCTTACACAACAAGGAGCTTGTCATGGCTACTGTATATATTTTTGACACACCTGTACCAATCACTGCGCCGCGCAAGCATGCTGCTGATTGGGTGGGCTGGAACTTTGGTATCACGCGAGCATTGCTCAATATGCACAATGGACAGTCAGTATCGTTACAAAAAAACATTGCTACGCAAATATCACCACGCATTACAGATATACGCTACAGCTGGAGTCATATACTGCGCCTACTTACCAATCAAGATATTGAGCACACCGTACTGTGCAATGGCGAGCATGTTCAACGCGCTGTCATATCCAAAAACATCCCTATTATATTTTTGCATGCCATTGACAGCGCAAAACAACTAACTATTTTTGGCGCAGTTGAACACAATGAGTCAACCAATAACACGAAGTGAAAAACTGCAGCGATCTCTATTGCTTTTTACCAAAATAAGACACCGCAGCAGTCATGAACAAGCGTGATGAAACGCGCAATAGAACGTTCAAAAAAAGGTCAACATAAGTTCAGCCGAACAACAGATGTCTACCGGCTCCTGTATACAATCTCTTACCAACAATAACTCATTCAATCCCGTATCATAATCGGGATTTTTTATTTGACAAAAAACATACAAAAAAGTAAAGTGCATTATTCTTAGTTCACGAACAATATAACAACCCCTCAACAAGGAGCGCGATCATGATAATCTGCACCACCTTTCACAGCACAGTTTTTTCTAACAAAGCAAAAATTGAAGCAATGCAAACGATGAATGCCAAAGATATTATAAGAGAAATCATCACAAAACTGCGAGGGAGCTATGAGACCCTAACAGTCACAGGCAATAGTCATGTAATCGAACACAATAATATTGTCGTTGCCGAGTTAAAGCTTCGGAGTGATCGGAGGAGCTACTTGCTCGAACTACAAGCGGCAGCGCAAGCAAATGACACTCGTGCAGAGATTGAAGTACTGTGCCAGAACGGCCCTGATGAAAATCAAGACAATCATTTTACCATCAGCCCCGAACACAATCGCGTTGTTGTGCTTGCGTACAAAACCAAAAACGCAAAGCCAGCTAACCCCGACTATGTTATTATTGGTGTTCTAACGCTATTTGATGAGTCATTCAATTCCTAAACCACTTCGGTGGTTTTTTTTATACAATAGCTTACAAAAAAATGAAGCAATTGACGTAATATAACATATACGTTATACTCTCTGTATGCGTAACTATACTACCATCAAAAAAGAACTGCTCAAAAATGCCAAGACCAAGCAGGCGTATGATGCACTTGGTCCTGAATTTGAAGTTATACAAGCAATTATCAAAAAAAGACTTGCAGCGGGCATTACCCAAGCAGAACTTGCAAAAAAAATTGGCACCAAGCAATCTGCTATTTCTAGACTAGAAAGCGGCTCATACAACCCTTCAATTGCACTATTGCACAAAATCAGCGCAGCACTTAATGCAACATTGCACATCTCAATAAAATAATCGCTACTGCCTAAGGCACGTCATTGCCTGCCTTGCCAGCAAGGCAGGTTGCCGAAAGGCCTTTTCCCTTCTTCGCCTGACAATACCAACCTTTATTCAAAAGCACACTTTGACAGCCTCGATAGTGGCTGATAAAATCCAATCACTAATGCTACTGACATGACAGTTACTAATCAAGAAATTCTCACCGCAATTAATGATTTTGCCCAAGATGTGCAAAAGCAGTTCACAGGTGTTGACAAACGCTTTGCAGATATTGATGAAAATTTTGTAAGCGTCAACCAACGTTTAACCAATATTGAACATCGACTCGATAATATTGAACAGCGCCTCGCGCGGCTTGAATCCCTTGTTGAATCTTTACAGCGGCAAATGGACGAACTTCGTGGTGATTTCAACGCACACAAGTCAGACGTACTCAAACGAGTTGAATACCTGGAAACTGAACTCGCCAAAATCAAACAAGAAATCGCTCAAGCGTCGTAGATTCATTGACCTCACCTTGATAAAACCACTCGGGAATGAGTGGTTTTTTATTTTGCGGTCAGTGGTTGAAATATTTTACTCAACCTTTAATTTTTTGCTATCTCGTTTTTTGGCCATAGAGGAAACTGGTTTAAGATTTTCGCCTTTTTTTTGATTTTCAAATAACAATACAGCCAAATATACCAAGGAGCATACAACAAATGACAAAAAAATGATAATCGCCACAATACTAGAAATAAAAAGAGACCTAGATACTTTTTTCTCAGGAGGATAAGAAAGATGCACATCCAAATTTTTCATATCTGCGAAATCATTCAAGGGGAATAATAGTAAATTGTGGTTATTTGGCAATGGAGGAACAGAAAGTCCATTATGATTTAACCTATAACCACTATCGTACTGGTATCTAAATGCGACATAATCATAACCAGAACCATTCTCAATGCGCACTCTTTGCCGATCTAAAGTTGAAATGTTATGGTCAGACAAAAGTACTGTGCCGACAACATGTTTTTCAGAAGTCTGTTCTTCTAGATAAAATCTAAAAACTAACTCAACTTTGTCAGGAGCGCCGAAACTAGTTCCGTACAAGTACAATGCAAAATTACAAAGTTCGCTTGAGCAATCTAAAGGAATCACT
>JAUIEQ010000122.1 GCA_030429785.1 bacterium | reverse complement strand
CCCTTGAGCGCGCACTCCACGAACTACTGCTGGCGCAATTTTTTTAACAACTGTAACTACGCGACTCGCAATATCGTCAGTCATTACATCAAGACTTTCTATATGCTCTTTTGGTATCACGAGCGTGTGCCCTGGTGCATCAGGAGCAATATCCAAAAATGCCATCACTGTATCATCTTCATACACAACCTCTGAAGGGCTTAAACCTTTAACAATTCTACAAAAAATACAATCAGGCGACATAGTAGTTATGCTTAATTATGAGTATCATTTATTTGTTGGACTTTCTTGACCCATGTTGGCATCATCAGTCGTAATGATGATGGTAACTTCGTTTTTTCATTGATGAGTAACAATGACATTTTTTTTGATACAAAGAAAACAATCGCCGAAAATATTACCGCCCAAAAACTAATCCGCGACCATAATACACTCATCAATGCAATGCAACTGATTGCAGCCACCGTTGTCGCCACCCATCGATCAAGAGCTGTGACGATGCGCTTTTTTGATTGCGTATCTTGCTGACCATGAGCTGCGTATAGCAATACCCCAATAGCAGCAACAATTACTACTACGATCAACCAATGAGGACTAAAAACACTCAAAACCAAAAAAGGTCTACTGTCCTCAAGAAAAAACAATACCAATAAATACAATAATGACCATTGAAACAACGTCAGGCTCAAAGTATACATGAATTGTTTAGACTGATTCGTCATATATTATTTCGAAAACAAATCCGTAGCATACTCCCATATCTTGCGCATCAACAATGTTGGTGTCAGCGGTGCCTTGCGGAGTTCGAACGTCAAGGAACGAACCGACACAACTTCGTTCCGATCATCAATCCCAGGCGCGGACAAAACAAACTGAACACCATCTTCAACCATATCAAGCTCACTTAATGGAAACACAAACTCTTGACGCAACCATCCATCCATCTCCTGTGGTTGAGTATACAGGGCAATAACGTAATCATAATCATCCAAAGCAAGTTCATGATTGTATCGAGTAACACGAGTTGCTGCAAAGGTGTCTGGAAGCGGAAAGTTGAAATTAACTATCTCAGCAGTAACTGGCGGCTGAAGCAAAAACTCTTCAATGGTTTGGTAATAAACATTTTTTTGACATAAATACCATTGCTTATGGTACTCACTTAAACAATCCCACTCAAGTTGCTCAAGAGCGATATTCTGAACACTACGCCACGCAAACTCCCACTTATCAGCATTTGCCAAACCACCAAACTGAACTAATGGCACCTGTGGAGCTTTGTATTCAAGCGTCACCTTAACATCATCATACCGTCTTGGTAGTCGCAAAATCCAATACACCGGATCAATCAAAATACTCCACTCCTTGATTCCTGCGTCTGAAGCAACTTCAGCAAAACGAATATCTGGATCAGGACCATCCACCAAGATTGAACGGTCTGCTGGTGCATGAATAGCTATTCGCTGACCATCAACATCCAAATCCAAGTACACCAAAAAACCCACCACAACGAACAACCCGAGAGGTAAAATGACTTTTAGTATTCGAAGTAATACAAGTTGCCATGTATGCATATCAGTAGTACCAGTATACCGTATTTTTATATCCGAAGCTACAGTCACTACACTTGTAATTTTGATGCTATACTAATAGCATATGCTACGACAACTACTCAAAAAAAATACTTCCTGGTCAATGGTGGGAGAAATCTGGTTCAAAGGAATAACGCTACTTACCACAATTATGATTGCTCGATCGCTTGGAGATGAGCTTTTTGGTGTGTATACTTTCATATTAGCAACGCTCCAGTTGCTGCAAATTCTGATAGATTTTGGTCTGCCGCTAGTTATTGTCCGAGACTTAAATCAACACATCACCAATACAAAGCAGTATATTGGTAGCTTACTATCACTCAAGTTAGTCCTCGCCCTACTAAGCCTTGGCGGGCTTTGGATTGTTGCCCAATTCATCAACAAACCCCAAGACGTTATTAGACTGTTGTATGTGCAAGGTATATTTGTAACACTGTATTCATTTAATACCTTCCTCGTTGCATTATTCAGAGCCAAAGAACACTTCAAGTACGAGGCATTAATCAAAATTATCGACGGCATAATCCTACTCGCACTAGTGACATGGGCAGTTACTGTCGGGACAGTCGCAGCTATTGTATTTGCATTTTTGGCAATGATGATACTCAGCGTCCTGATAACAACACTAGCAATTGGCAAAGTGTATTTTTGGCCAATATTTACATTTGACACCACGATCATTCGAACAACTCTCAAGCAAGCTTGGCCATTAGCTCTGGCAAACATGTTCGTTATTGTATACTTTCGGATTGATGCTGTCATGCTATCGCTCATGCATGGTGATATTGCTACTGGCTGGTATAATGCTGCATACCAACTGCTCTACACACTTATTTTCATCCCTGCTTTTGCGATGGTCTCTTTTTTCCCAAAAATGTCGCAGCTCGTCAATACAGCAAGAGATGATTTCAAAAAATTATACAAACAAAGCTTTCTATTTATGTTTGTATTAGCGACAGTGCTCATGGGGTGTGTTTTTATAGCATCTGAAAAAATTATACTGATTGCATACGGAGAAGCTTTTATAGAATCAGTTAGCGTTATGAAAATATTAACACTTGGAGTTTTTATGTCATTTTTGGCACATGTATGGCTATTCACACTCACTGCACTCAAGCAACAAGCAATCTATACATGGGCTGTTGGCATTGGCATGGGCATGAATATCCTACTGAATGTTATATTTATCCCCAAATACTCATTATACGCTGCAGCCTGGACAACGGTTGCTACTGAAGTACTAACCGGTTTAATTATTTTTGTAGCATGTCAACGATCATTATTTTCAAAAAAAATTACACTCTCCTAATATGCAAGAAATAACAACCATCATCACCATACTACATTACAAACATGCACGCATTACTATTGATTGCCTGAAGTCAATCAAAGCAAGTGCTGCTACCAGCTACCATATTGTGTTAGTGCTGAATGGCTGCTCAATGGAAGATCGAATTAGTCTTCATAATTTGTTTGATGACTGGGAGCTGCTGACGATTTTGGAAGAAGCAGAAAATACTGGCTTTGCCGAAGGACACAATATCGCAATCAGGCACTCGTTTAAACATTTTGATACTGACTATATCTTGATTTTAAACAACGATGTTATTGTCGAACCTGACTTTTTGGAGCGCGCTG
>JAUIEQ010000121.1 GCA_030429785.1 bacterium | reverse complement strand
GCACTATAATTAACTCCAAAGCGCATGTCCCAATAGTCACAACATATGCAAATAATCGACGACGATAATACACAAAAATCATAACTACGATATTAAAGAGTGCTGTGATCGTTCCAGCGATTGGATAAAATGCGAGCGATGATTTTGGTCCAATGCGATCAATGCCAAAATAGACAGTGTAATGCCATGGCAAAAAGTTCTCTCGAGCAGTTACCGAAACAAATAAAACCCATTGCAATAACACCAACAACATCGCAGCAGCAACGCCAAGTGTTATAGCTCGATTTTGCCAAATAACAACACTGATTAATTGTGACCAATACTTTTTTAGTTTCATATATTTTAAGTATACTAAATTTTATATAAACACGAAAATATATACAAAATACCATCCTGTGATATACTATATATGTATTGATTCCCCATCATGCTCGATCAAAAAACTATTAAAAAAATTCTGACGCAACAAAATCTCGTTGCAGAAGATGGTTTCGACAAGCTAGTCAAAGAAGCAAAATCCAAGAAAAAACCCTTGGATATCTATTTAATAGAAAAAAAAATTGTTACTGAGGAAACGTTGTATGAAATGGCTGCTCAAGAAAAAAATATTCCGTTTATTAACTTGAAGGAGTCGCCAATTCGCAAAGATATTTTGTTTACTATCTCAGAATCACTTGCACGAACACACGAGACTATCAGTTTTGATGGTGACGACAACAAGCTCAAAATCGCGACACTGCAGCCTGACAATGTCCAGTTAGTAGACTTCTTACACAAAACCATTGACAAAGAAATTGAAATTTATCTCACTACGCCAAGCTCACTTGCAGAGGGTTTAAAATTATACCAAAAAAGCATTGAAGCTGAATTCAAGGACATCACAGCCACTGATACAAAAGAAACTAGTGCCGCGACATCACCCAACAAAGACTTAAAAGAGCTTGCTCAAGACTTACCTGTTATCCGGATTGTTGATACGCTACTTGAATACGCTATTTTTGAAAATGCATCTGACATACATATTGAACCAATGGAAAAAAATGTTTTGGTCCGATACCGTATCGACGGTATTTTAAGAGATGTTATGACATTACCAAAATCAGCTCAGGCTGGTATTATTGCTCGTATAAAGATTTTGTCTAATTTAAAGCTTGATGAACACCGACTACCGCAGGACGGTCGTTTCAAAATCGAAAGCGCTAAGTACAAAGTAGCATTTCGTGTATCAATTATTCCAGTATATGATGGTGAAAAAATCGTCCTGCGGCTACTTGATGAATCAGGCAAAGCACTCGACCTTGCTGAATTAGGATTTCAAAAAAAAGCGCACGAAAAAATACAGGCCAATGTCAAAAAACCAAACGGCATGATACTTGTTACTGGCCCAACAGGATCAGGTAAAACAACCACGCTCTATACGGTGCTGAATATGCTCAACTCACCTGAAGTCAACATAGCTACTGTTGAAGATCCGATTGAATACCATATGGCTCGGATCAACCAAAGCCAAATCAATCCTAAAATTAACTTCACCTTTGCTGCTGGTCTTCGCAGCCTACTACGTCAAGACCCTGATGTTATCATGGTTGGAGAAATTCGAGATTTAGAAACTGCTGAAATCGCAATTCACGCGGCAATGACTGGGCACTTGGTACTCTCTACCTTACACACCAACAGCGCTGTAGCGACCATTCCCCGTTTACTCGACATGGGCATTGCTGCTTTTTTGGTAGCCTCAACTACCAATGTTATTGTGGCTCAGCGACTAGTACGCAAAATCTGTCAACACTGTATCGCAAGTTATACACTGGAACCAGAGGTAGTCAAAGATCTTGAAATTCAGTTTGACATACCTGATGTAATGGTAACGTTGGAACGAGAACGTGTTGTTAGCGACAAAGAAACTCCACTTGATAAACTGCTGTTTTATAAAGGCAAGGGCTGTAAAAAATGCAATTCAACTGGATACAAAGGCCGAATGGGTATTTATGAAGTTCTTGAAATCACAACTGACGTTGGTAAATTAATTATGAAAAAAGCTTCAGTTAATGAATTAACTAAAGCAGCAAAAGAACAAGATATGTTGACTATGGTTGAAGATGGTTTTATCAAAGCAAAAAATGGTCTCACGACCATTGAGGAAGTACTGCGTGTCAGCAAACAGTAAACTATTTAAGTACGAATTGTATGCAATTTGAATATACTGCCAGAGATACTGACGGCAACCTTGTTACTGATACAAAGGACGCAGAAACAAAGCAAGCATTAGCCCTACAACTCAAACAAGAGGGCTTGTTATTAACGTCTGCTAAAAACCTAACCAAAGCTGACGGCTCTTCAGCAAAACCATTTCTTGAAAAACTAAAACAAATTGGTACGGTACCGCTTGAAGAAAAAATATTTTTTACACAAAACCTTCACGTTATGATGCATTCAGGCATTTCATTGTCTGTAGCTTTAAAAACATTAGCAGAGCAAACCAAAAATCCTCGTTTTGCTGCAACGCTTCATGATGTTGAACAAAGCGTAGAAAAAGGCAATAGCTTATCGATGAGTCTTGGTAACCACAGCAAAATATTTGGCGAGCTCTTTATTAACATGGTAGAAGCTGGTGAAAAGTCAGGACAGCTCGAATCTACACTTGTTCAACTCAAACAACAAATGAAAAAAGATCACGATTTGCGCAGCAAAGTAAAAGGCGCAATGATCTATCCTACTGTCGTCATCATCGCTATGATCGGCGTGATGATCACAGTGGTCACTTTTGTTATTCCAAAACTTACTGACCTCTTCACAGAAAGTAACCTTGAATTACCGCTCCCAACTAGAATTTTAATCGCAGCTAGTGAAATCATGACCAATTACGGGATTTTTCTAGGAATTGGGGTTGTTATCTTTGGTTTTTTATTTTTTAAGTTCATCAAAAAACCGCCGGGGAAAAAATACTGGGATGGTTTTTTACTCAAAGCGCCTATTGCTGCACCAATTATTTTGAAAATTAACCTAGCCAGATTCTCTCGCACAGTCAGTTCATTATTAGCAACAGATATCCCGATTGTAGAAAGTTTTAACATAACACACAAAACACTTGGTAACTATCACTTCCAACAAGCAGTTCATGAAGCTTCGGAACGACTCAAAAAAGGTGTCTCAATCACAGATTCGCTAAGTGATAAAACTAAACTATACCCACCGCTTGTTATTCAAATGATTTGTGACGTGGTGATCACAAGTTAGGGGACTC
>JAUIEQ010000120.1 GCA_030429785.1 bacterium | reverse complement strand
CCTCACTAGTATTCCCAACATACCTTAATATGCTGGGTAGGATGGTAATTAATTGTAACTTACCAGGCTCTTATCCACATAAGTAGCCTACCTAAATCATAGCACAAAACTGTATTTTATACAAGATTTTTATACCTTTTTTTGCTAAAATTAGCAAAAAACTAATTTGGAATTTGATACTCTGCCTCACTAATATAACAACACACTGTATCCGAACTACCTGGGCACATATTTGGCAATGGAGCGCTTGACTCATTACATTTATTCCGAGGCCAGCAGTTACGAGCCACTTCGTAGTTTATTGAATTGACCGTATAGTTGAGATATGGACCTTTCTGATTATTGAATGTACACACTGATGTGCGCGAGCAACCACCGTTCAAGCAAACATACACATTTTGTCCATTAATTTCACACGCCGTACCATCTGCCTTGCCAACACACTGCTCATCAGCGCCAATTTGCTGCGTACTATCAAGCTCAAACACCCGAGTCTGAATAACATCAACTGCCAAATAGCTAGTCAATACAATAATTGCTCCAAAAATTGTTCCTACCAAAATTCTTTTTCCAAGGTCGACCATTTGTGAGCGACCTCCTGAAATCAACAACACAAATCCACCGATGACAAAGAACAACAATGTCACCCCGCCTAAGTATGCGATGCCGGTACTATACGCGCCTTCAAATAATCCCAGCAGACTATTAAGATCGCATTCGTTATTATACTGACCACCAGCACACTCGGCTGGGACAATTTGTGCATGCGCTATCGCCACGGTTGTTAGCAGACCTGTCAACGCAAACAATAGTCCTACAAAAAATCTTTTCATAATGTTTGATTTATCTGACGAGCAACCTGACCAAGCAATTCACGCAACGTAGATCGCTCACCAGTATTCACCACGTCTATAATCGAACCAAATAACTCAAATGCAACATCAGGCTGATCGCCTTGATACCAACTCTCTGCCGTCAGTGCCTGAACATTAAATACTGACATGCGCGGATTTTCCGTTGCTTGTGACTCAAGCAAGTTTCGTACAGCTGTTGGCAACTCTGCATCAGTTACATACTGTTTCACATTTTTTTCTCGAGTTGCAAAGGTCAAAAAGTCCCACGCCCATTCTGTATTCTGACTTTTTTTACTCACAGTCTCAAGCCAGTACCGCGCATAATTTCGTTTGACTGGAGATCCGTCAATTTGCGGTAGTCCAGCAATTTCATAATTAAGCGCTGGAGCAATGCGATCAATCACCTGTTGGTCAGATGCATAACCAAAATACATTGCTGTCTCACCTGCCGCGAACGCTTCCAATGAACTGTCAAATGTTTCGTTCCAGGTGTACACTTCTTTTCCAAAATTAGCAAAATCTGTATAAAACAGCACTGCTTGCTCAGCCGGGTACAACGAGCCGCTTGCTGTTTGTACTGGCAAATGGAATGCAACATTTTGATTTGCATCAAGCATTTGAGCACCATTTTGAGACATTAATGCCGAAACAACATCAACTGCATACGACACATTATCAGCCCGCCCCATAGCAACTGCTGACTGAATAATGTTATTTTGCGCGTCTAATAATGTAATAGCACGAACAGCGCTGGCAAATGGCGTCCAGGTTGCAGGAGGGTTAATAATATTTGCGTTGTTAAATATATCCCGATTATAATAGAGCGCTAATGTATCAAAACTCAACGGCAAACCATAAATCTTTCCAGCATCTACTGCATCTGTAACGACTTGAGGCACAAAGGTACTTGTTAGCGTTTGTATAGTGTGAGTTGGCTGTTGACTCAGCACCCACTCTACTTCTTTTTTGAGCGTCCCAGTAACCAACTGGTACGGCAGGTTGGTGGATGGAGGCAACGGCTCTATCTTGCTTTGGTATTTTTTGACCCAGGTATTTTGAATTGAAAAAATATCAGGACCCCGATCTTCCGCCAGTGCTTCGAGCAAATCAAGCTCATACCGATCAGCCGGCACTCGAACAACACTGATAGTGACATTTGGATGCTGTTTGCGATACTGACCAATTACTGATTCAAGCGCTGCCGTATCAGCCGCAATCGTCCAATACGTAAGCGTCACTGGTTGTGCTTTTGCTTGTGCTTCTGGATCACCACCCTTGCAGCCAACACCAGTCAGTACAAATACCGCCGCAAGCAGCACTAGAGTAATTAACTTTTTGCGTGAAAAAAAATGAAACATAGTTTTTGTAAAATATATTATTGCGCCAAACGTTCCGTAAGGTACTGCATATAGTCATCCCGCAAATCTTCTCGTTGTAATGCAAACTCGGTCGTTGCCTTGAGGTAATTCAGTGGATCACCAGTTGTAAACCACCGACCTTCAATTTCGTGCACCAAAATTTTTTCTGTCTTCGCAAGTTCGTTAATCGCATCAACTACCCACAGCTCGTTATCCTTGCCTGTTGGAATTTCAGCAATGATCTTGGCTATTTTTGGTGACAACAAGTACCGTCCAAAAGCAACAAGGTTAGATGGCGCTTCACCTGGAGCTGGTTTTTCGACAATGCCGCCGTATTCGTTCTCTGTACCTTCCTCCAACTTCACCACACCATATCTATACAACACATCATCTGGCATTTTTTGTACCGCAATCACACCACCAATACCTGGATTGGCTTTGTATACATCAATGAGCTGCTGACACACCGGCGTATCCGAAAGAGTAATATCATCACCAAACAAATAAAAAAACGGACCATCGGAAACCAAATCTTTTGCTGCCAAAAGCGGCGTGCCATTACCATATGGCATGTGGGCTTTTTGACGAGTAAAAACAAAATTCGCAGCCTTGGAAATATCTTGCACTTTTTTGAGCCGATCATGCTTGCCGGTTTGTTCGAGCTGATGTTCAAGCTCAAAGTTGTCATCAAAATGATCCTCAATTGAATGACCTCCCTTGCGAGTGACCATGATGATGTCTGTAACACCAGACGCAACCAACTCATCAACACAATATTGCACAATTGGCTTTTCAATAATTGGCAGCATTTCTTTTGGTTGTGCTTTGGTAGCTGGCAAAAATCGCGTTCCCGTTCCAGCGACTGTAATAATAGCTTTGGTTGGTAATTCCATACATGTTTTTGGTTAACTATAACAACAAGCTCGTTGTGCGCAACAATGCATGAGGTCAAGCGTACACAATCACAGTATACTAAGTTGCCTTGTTTTTGACAATTAAAAAAACTTGCCGCAAAGGACAAGTTTGTTGCTATATATTTGAATGGTAAGC
>JAUIEQ010000119.1 GCA_030429785.1 bacterium | reverse complement strand
AGATTTTTAGGAGTGCTATGAATGCTGGCACAGACTTGGGAAAGCAAGTGGTTGCAACTCTTGATAAAGGAGAGTTGGTATCTGATGATTTGACCAACGCTGTTGTTCAGGAACGTCTTGATCAGATTGACAAAAACAAGGGATATATACTTGATGGGTATCCACGAAGTATGCAGCAAGCAGAGTTCTTGGCTGTATATAATATTCACCATGTTATTTTATTGGATATTTCTGATGAAGTTGCTATTAAGCGTCTGCAACTAAGATTTGCACAAGCTCATGCTAATGATAAGCGAAGTGACGACGCGACTTCCGAGGCTATTCAACAACGACTTGCTTTGTATCATGAGCACACAAAGCCTTTGATTGAATACTATGAGTCACAGCGATTGCTTCGTCGTATTAATGGCGAGCAGTCTATCGATGCAGTAACTCAAGATATTGTAACTGTTCTTAGCTAAGCATTGCTATGGTACGACTTAAATCAGATACAGAAATACAAACACTGAGTGCAGCAGGAACGTTGCTTGCTGAAATATTAGAGCTTGGTGCTACGTATGCAGTGGCTGGAAATACAACGCAGATGATAGAGGATGCGATTGCGCAGGCAATGAAGGATCGTGGGGTTAAGCCATTATTTCAAGGTCACCAAGGATATCCTGCGGTTAGTTGTATTTCATGTAATGATGAAATAGTGCATGGAATGCCGAGCGCAGATCGAAGTATAGCGGAGGGAGATATAGTTGGTATTGATGCGGGGTTGTGGCTTGATGATTTGTGTGTTGATGGAGCTATTACAGTCCCGGTTGGTGTTGTTGCGACTGAAGCGGAGAGACTGCTTCAGGTTACGCAAGAAGCATTGAAGCGAGGCATAGCAGTTGCACATGTTGGTAATACTGTTGGAGACATTGGTCATGCTGTTCAAACATATGTTGAGTCACAAAATATGGCCGTTATTCGAGGCTTGGTTGGTCATGGTGTTGGGTATAGCTTGTGGGAGCAACCGCAGGTGCCAAACTATGGTGTGGCTGGCACAGGACATGTGCTTGAGCATGGACTTGTGATTGCGATTGAGCCTATGGTGAGTCTTGGTTCGTATGAAATTGAAACATGCGAAGATGGTTGGACTATCGTAACTGCTGATGGGTCGCTGGCTGCGCAATTTGAACATTCAATTGCTATCACACGTGATGGTCCGTTAATATTGACTGCATCGTCATAATGGTTGCTAAGAAATATCTAGGTATAGATCACGGAGCGGCTAAGATAGGCTTGAGTCTTTCGGCTGGTACATTGGCAATGCCATATGCTGTACTTGAGCAGCCAATAGATGAGTATTCACAGATAGCTGCATTGGTAGCGCAAGAGCAAATTGATGCTATTGTTGTTGGTGTGCCAGTTGATGCGAAAGGTAATGATACAGAAACAGCTCGTCACGTTCGTGAGTTTATAGCAAAACTTTGTACGTATGTGTCTGTGCCAGTAGTGACAACGAGTGAACGGTACACAACCGCCCAAGCACAGCGAATGAATGTAGGAAAGACAGATGACGCGCATGCGGCTAGTTTATTGCTTCAAACATATATAGATCAACATGGTAACGATTAACCAGTTAATAGTATTTTATGCTGTGCCTATTCTATCTAGTTTTGGATTGAGCTTGATAGTAACATGGTGGGTTCGACGAATGGCATGGACATGGAATATTCTTGATGAGCCAGTCGGAGGTCGGAAAATTCATACAACACCAACGCCATTGCTTGGCGGACTTGCGTTGTGCATCACCGTCGTGTCATTAGTTTTAGTTTTTTTGCAGTCTGGTTGGCTTGCTGTTGAGCCGTTGAGTGGCCATGTAATGGTTGGATTGTTAGTGGCTAGCTTGATAGTATTGATCGGAGGGGTGATTGATGATGCTTATTCACTGCACCCATTGGCGCAGCTTGTTTGGCCTGTGCTTGCAATTTGTGTTGTGGTTTTTGCAGGCATTCGGGTTGATTATATTACTGATCCTCGTGGAGGTATTGTGCTACTCGAAAATTGGCATATCGTTGTTCCTTCAGTTGTTGCGGCACTATGGCTACTTGGTATGATGTACACAACCAAAATACTGGATGGGCTTGATGGTCTTGCGAGTGGTATTGGTTTAATTGGTTCGGTGATTATTTTTGTTGTATCATTGTCGTGGAACGAACCGTTTTCATCGGTTTCTGTATTAGCTCTTGTTGTGGCAGGTTCCTTGTTTGGATTTTTGGTATTTAATTTTCACCCAGCCAGTATTTTTCTTGGTGAATCAGGATCGGTGTTGACTGGTTTTTGGTTGGGAGTGCTCGCGATTGTATCTGGGAGTAAGATTGCAACCGCGTTATTGATAATGGGAATCCCAATCCTTGATCTTGGCTGGGTTATTGTTCGTCGTTTGTGTATTGATAAAAAATCAATCGCATCAGCAGATCAAAAACATTTACATCATCGGTTATTAGCGCTTGGTTGGGGGCAGCGAAGAACAGTTCTTTTTTTATATTTTTTGACATTGCTATTTGGCAGCGTAGCTTTGTGGCAAGAAACAATAGGTAAGTTAATTGCTTTGACTGTGCTGGTAGTTGTAATGATTGGGATTGGGTTTTTAATAGTACGTAATTCGCACAATCATGAAAAAAAATAATCAACAAGTATTACTCCGTATTGCGGTGAGTCTTTTAACTATTATTGTTGTAGCATTTTTTATGTACTTGTATATAACTACACGTGCAGTTACGCTGACTGCTGATTTTGACAGTGCGTCGAGTACATCAAGTAGAGAAGTACAAGGTTCATCAAAGTACCAACAAGGGTCGATGCGTATTCGTGGCAATGAGCTTACTGTTGATATTGCAAATACGCAACAAATGCGAGCACAAGGCTTGGCAGGTGTTGTTGGCTTGTCAGATTCGTATGGGATGGTATTTGTTTTTGATCAGGCTACAACGCATGCTTTTTGGATGAAAGGAATGCTTGAGCCTATAGATATTATTTGGATTCGAGATGGCCGTATCATAGGAACGCATACGCATGTGCAGCCTGAATTAGGAGTTGCTGATGTAGATTTGGCGCAGTACCAGTCCCCAGGGGTTGTTGATCTTGTGTTAGAAGTTCGTGCAGGGTTGTTTGAAGAGAGTGGATGGCAAGTTGGTGATCAAGTTGTTTTTTCCCTATAGTTAGCCATAAATAATTAGTTTTTCTTTAAGGTATTATATTTGCCAAAAAAACATTTTTGTGTTAGTATGTGATAAGCAAATAATAAG
>JAUIEQ010000118.1 GCA_030429785.1 bacterium | reverse complement strand
GAGCAAAGCTATGACACTCAACCAGGTTACGAAACGTAACTTCATATCACATGGATTAATAATATCTAGAAAAAATCCTAAGATTAGGTCTATATCTAACTAAAAAAAACAACAACCGACAAGTTGATAATATGTTTATAACTGCGCATAACCTACTCTACCAATATATCGGATAGATGCGTGATGGTAACTTTTTTGTGCTTAGCAGAGACCAAAACTCCAATAATGTCAAATCGAAAAGCATACACACCTATAAGCTTATATGTGTATAAGTAATGCTCAGCAGTACGTCTCATAGCCTGTAACTTGTAGCTGTTTACAGCATCTTCAGGCCGACCAAAAACCTTAGAAGTTCGTGTTTTGACTTCCACAAACACTATTTCTTGCCCAATCTTAGCAATCAGATCAATTTCTCCACCACGTATGACATAATGCTCTCCAATTATCACGTATTTGTGGCGAACCAAGTAATCTTTTGCCATTTTTTGACCAAAATTTCCTATTTTTTGTTTTTGTACAGACATAACAATTGACAAGAACTAAAAAAAGTTGTGTAATATTTACTTTTTATAACCTAATTAGAAAATGAGTAACCATAGCCAACCAATCAACATCTCCAGCGCAATCCATCGCCAATAAGCTACAATCCTTTTAAAAATCATCTGTGGGATTTTTTTGCACAAAAAAACGCCTCAATGCCTGAGCCGTATCAACAGTATATACAACTACTAGCAAGATGCCAAGATATTGACTTGAACAAAGGACTTGTCTATAATACTTTATTACTTTTCATTAAAAATTTACTTATCTGGACTGGAGGTGAGCGTGAGCAGATTCTACTGGGCTTTGGCAGTAACGCTTGATGCTTTGCACATACCATTCGCTATTATAGTGATGGCCCTTGGCGATTTATGGATGCCAACGATGTTGCATGCAACCATGATACTTGTGATCGTTATTTTACAAATACTATGCCTCGGCTGCCCGCTCAATGTAGTGACTTGTTGGCTTCGACGAAAAAAAGAGCCTGAATACGACTACTGGGGATCCATTACATTTTGGTTATTCCAGCGATATGGTCGATGGGTTGCTGTGCCACTGCTTATTTTTTATGGCTTTGTTGCATATTTTGTTGTGCCAATATTGTTTAACTCATAACAAAACCATACCAACCAATGCTGCTTTTTTAGAACAAAAAACACGTATCCATAACATACCAAATGCAGCATATCGCTATTTGGAATACAACTTACAAACAAAAAACCTAGCCGTAAAGCTAGGTTTTTATTAATTGTTGAGAACAAACAATTACTTTTTCTTTTTTGGCAAATATTTATCATACACATCTTCACGAGTTACTGACTTTTCTTTGTTAGCCATAAACCGCTTGATATTTTGTACAACAAACCACAACCACACTAAGAAGCCAACCAACCACACAATCCACCAAAACCGCATATTAAAAATAGGGATGTACTGTGTTCGACATAGCCAAAAAAACAATCCAATAAACCCCATGGTCATGGAAAGGTTTGAAAGTTTTGCAAACAAGCGAAGCTGTACAGCCGGCGCTTTGTTGACTCCTACAATAATCTTGAGCACAATACCAATCACTACAAGACCAAGACACATATACAAAACCTCCTCACCAAAACCTTGCCAAGGAACAACAGTGGTATCGAATAAATACCGTGGTGTAAAAAATTTTCCTAAATCCATATACAAAAAATACTGGTAATCTTACCAGTAGTAATATCGCATTGCGTTCATACTGTCAACTAACAACAGTGAATAGCGACAATAAATGACAAGCAAATAACAGGTCAGCTTTTTACCATGCACTCATATACCACTAACCCAACTTCTTATACAACAATCCGTAATGGTATGCACCTGGATTAAAACGTTCCGTCTCTTGTAAATCAGGCAAACGACCTAGTATCGTCCGAATATCCTCTTCGGAAACACGGTGATCAAGCGGCGGTCCAACAGGTGATTCTGCCATAGCCCAATCAATAATAGCGACGATACCACCTGGCTTTGTCAAACGAGCAACTTCCTTGAAAAAAGTGAGCTTGTCTGCTGCCTGATAAATAGTGTGAATCACCATACTTACATCGAGCGAACTTTCTGTAATGCGTGTTGCGCCTAACAACTCAATATTTGACCACACTGTTTTGACATTCAGAATATTCAAACGCTTAGCTTCAGATGCTACGGTTTCTAGTGTTGATTTCAAAACATCTACAGCATACACCTGCCCCTTACCACCAGCAAGTTGCGCAGCAATCAAAGTATTAAAGCCATTACCACAGCCAAAATCAGCAATTTTTTGACCCATACCAATACCAACCTGCTCATGCAGAATTTTCTCAATGTCGAGAAGTTGTTTGCCAGTTGCTACGAGTGTCATGAAATTGTATTACATATATAGTGTATCAAATCTTACACAAAAAATAAAAGCCGTTATTACTAACGGCTACACAAACTTGTTGAACATTCATCTATTCAGCTTTCTGCCCCAGGTCAAGCAAAGGCTCTTTGCGACGATCGCGGTTCACACCAACCGCAAAACCAATTAATCCAAAAGTGAAAAAATACAACCCCATAGTCCACAGCGCGTACGGAACTTCTGCCAACAATTGCGCTGATGACAAAATCCCTACTATCGAAGTAACTGTTGCTACACTGCCGAAAGGCGTAAATGATTTTTTTCTGTTTAGATCCGGCAATAGCGAATGCCCAAACAGATACAGCATAATCGCAGCACCTGTAACAGATAATATCAACCAGGGTGTCTCCAGTACAAAAAACAAAACCCCCATACACACTATTGTAACAACAAACCAAATAATCGGCGTCAAAAACGTACGTTCATGTTTGAGCTCAAGTGCTGTTAGGGTTATGCCAGTTCCCAGACCTAACAACAGCAACACGGGCAAGGCGCTTTGGACCAACACTTGTTTTTGTTGATCAATGTCTGAACCCAGAAGAAAAAACTCAGCAACCAAACCACCAGCAACAAGTGCTGCGATAATAAAACCCATATACGTATATGGCATTGAAGCTTTGCTAGGCTGAACTGTAAATAACTGTGTGGTCATTCCATATGCAAAACCAAGCAACAATGCCAAACACAACACGCCATGAATAAGCAAATCCATGAAAATCTCCTCATAACAAGTGTTAACGGTATATTATTTTTAAAATACGGAATAAACTATTATAGCCAATGAACGTGTTGTAGTCAATGCTATCACTACAACACTGACGCAACTGGCTTGTACGAGACTCTATGCTCTTTGCATGCACCGAATTGATGTAGTGCATTGTTATGAGCC
>JAUIEQ010000117.1 GCA_030429785.1 bacterium | reverse complement strand
GAACACAGACCCGCTCGCCATATCCGTTCCCAAGATCTTTGACTGGACAATTGCAAGAAGCTGTTCCCGTCGCTCGTCTTTCATAGACCGGCTCGTCCTTGTACTCAAACCCATCTTTAACCTGCTTGGTCCCGCTTTGCTTCTGATAACTATCCAGAAGCTCAGCATCAATAGGCTTGCTCCACCCTTCCTTGTACACATCATGTTCTTTCTCGATGTGAACTGATCGCTCCCAACGAAACGCAGTGACGTGAACCTGTACGGGCTGGGTGTCAAACAGAAAAAACCAAACCGCCCAAATGAGCACTAAGACAGCGGCGGGAATACCTGCTTTCATCAGCAATCCACTGCCACTGAAACGACTTGTGCTTTGTGACAGTCTGTCCATCAGACCTGAAGACGCGACAGGGGTTTCGTCCGCACCAGAACTTCTGTGAGGCTCATGCGGACGCAACTTTCCTACATACAAGCTGCCAGCATATCCAAAAAACCGCTCATCTTCCTCAGAGCGCAATTTACCACAATCAAGACAATACACTTCATCATGCGGGTTATCGCTCAAGCAGCTGACGCATTTCCAATCAGGGCCTGACAACGCTCGCTGTATCTCTACAGGATCCTGAACAATCCGAGCATCCTGAGGCTCAAAAAATCGCACATGCTCAGGGCGACTCATCTTACACTTCGCACAATAGCGGTCAGGACCCCGATTGAGGTGGTTGCATCGACCTGGCAACCCAATTTTATTCGGACACAACCAAGCCAACTCAATAATTTGGCGTTGTTTAGGCTGGGACTTGGAACGCTTTGCCATCAGCACCTCCTTACTATTTTTATTGTCAATGTAGTCAAATTCTTAGTCTATAAAATTTTAAAATTATATTACATTAAATCATACTTGGCATGTTTTGTCAACAAATATACCCCATCACTAAAAAAACCGCGCGTTGTGCACGGTTTATATTATTGTTAAAACAATAATTGCCACAGGTTAATGATCACTGTATACACAAAAAACAACGTATACAATGCGCCAGCAAAGGCAAGCGCGATCACTTGCAACCAGCCAAAAACAAAGTCCTTGGCAATTTCCACACCCAGAGACAAAGCGCCAGTTCCGGCTGCCTTAGCTACCTTTGTTGCTTTTTGTTGCGTAGTGTCACTGGATTTTATATCTTGGCCAATTTGCGCTTTTTGAGCAAACGCATTGCCAAGCTTATACAACTTAAACGCTTTGCTGGTCCAACTCAGTCCTTTGAGCGCCACTTGACCAAGCGGGTTCTTGAGCAAAAACCGGTTAGCCGCAATATAGGCTACAATCCCACCGGTAGCAAATACCCAAACTACCGTGATGATAATTGGATAATTGTCCGCTACTGAGTGCAATAATGAGAACATACAAGTACCTCTTGAGTTAATTGTGTTGTCAATGAATTATAAAAAGCAATGATATACTATAGCGCCAAAAATACACAATGTCAATAACTACAACCAAGCAGTGTGGCAATCAAAAAACGCATAGCCATGGTGCTGGATGGCACAGCCTACTCGACGCAAGATAGACTCCCTCGAAGTCTATATTGTGTTGCTGCACGAGGCAGTTGAAGTTCTTGCGACGGACTTCAATGGTAAAAACTTGCGCAAGAAACTAGTAATAGCCCTGCGCAATGTCGCAATTAATCACGGGTACTGCCCTGACTCAGCTCAGGAGTGGTATCAAAAAACAGAAGAAGAAAAACAAAGGATGGACAAGATGAGAAAGATCGAACAAGAAAAAGCTGCAGCAAAAAAAGAATGTACGTTCCGTGCAAACGGTCGCTTGAACATGGACCGTACGTCCTACTTCGACGCAGGTAAATTTCTGCAATATGTAATCGCAGAAATGCTTGACATCCCAGTCGAGGAATGCGAAAGGGATGGCTCGAGAACTCACGGCGAGCCTTTGTACTTCGGTCCTGGCGGGCGGACAACTGCAGTCGCGAGGATGAATGTAACAAATGCGGTAGTATATGACCGCAACGGAAACATAATTGAAACCGGCTATGCGGATATTATGACGCGTGCCGAGCGTATTCAAGAGATGTTCAATACTTGGGCATCCGATACGCGGATGCCCAAAACTCGCATTGGCATGCGGCGTAACCAACAATACGTCTATGATAACTATTACGACGTATGCGATCGCAGCGTGCCAGATCCTGGCTCGACAGTCGAGCAAGCCAACTTTCGTTTTTTTGAAAGCTGGCTCGGCGCAGTCGGGCAGCTAAAAGAAAATCCGTACGGCGGGCACGCCATGATGTCTGATCAGTTGATCAGAAAACTCATGGCTTGCCAGAACGCATTTGACATAAGCCAGTTCATAAATGAAAACTGGCAGGAGCTCTTCACCCCAGAAGAGCAAAGCCGGATCTACGCACGAAAGCACGAGCGATCTGGCGTTTAACACGTTCCCCAAAAACGTGATCTCATCACCTGCTGATGAGACAAGCTAAAAACAACTTTTACCGGGATTCCCACCTAACTATCCCGGTTCTTTCTAAGATTATCAACACGCTTTGGTAGCCTTGGAAAGAATATACTCTTGTCGCATTTCTGACACAAAAACAGCATTCACTATGCTGTTTTTTTGATTACCTTTTTGCGCTGCATGAGTTATTGCTCAATCGCAACCTTGCATACAACAAGTACCCTGCCCCAATTATAACCCCGACGCTCAACAGTTGCGGAAAGCGAACACCAAACAACAAAACTGTTGGCTCAAACCTCAAAAACTCCATTCCAAATCTAATCAATGAATATCCAATTGCATACACCAACACAATACTCCCATCAGGCAACTGTCTGCGTCGTAACAAAAAAAATAACAGCACAAACAACAACGCATTCAGTACTGACTCATACAAGAATGTAGGGTGATAATACTGATACTGCAAATAGTCCGGCAGTCTGTTATGCAAACTTATACTGATTTTCCACGGAACATCAGTTGGCGTGCCATACAGTTCTTGGTTAAAAAAATTTCCCCATCGACCAATTGCTTGTCCAACGACAAGCCCGATACTCATCACATCAGCCATCTTCCATGCGCTTAAGACATGCTTGCGACTATAGACAAACAAAGCCAATGCGCCGCCAATCACACCACCGTGAATAGCCAGACCTCCATGCCATACTGCAATAATCTGCAATGGGTTTGCGATATAGTATGACAACTCACCAACAACATGATACAGTCGCGCACCAAGCAACCCAAAAATAATACAATAAAAAATACTGTCAGAAAGTTGTGCTCGATCAATGCCGTTGATGCGAGCACTATGCAACGCAATACCATACCCAACAACTGCAGCAAAAGCCACAATCAAACCATACCAA
>JAUIEQ010000116.1 GCA_030429785.1 bacterium | reverse complement strand
AGCCATGAGTTAGTGTTGTATTGCAGTCGCAAATCATTGGATTATATCAAATTTACGCCGGATGATAGTTGGCAACCAATTCTTTCTGATGCTTCAGGTCTGATGTATGTAAAGGTTTGCTTAACTGCTACATCTAGTCAGTTAAGATATAACTGGACAAGCAATATCTTGCAGTACATGTATGATCAGCGCTATACGCTTGAGGTACTTGATTATCTAAGCGACCTTGCACTGTGTAGTGCTGAAAGTAAAAAGCTTCGGTTTCAAGCATATGTGTATAGGGCAGCAGCGTTGATTATATTGCACAGGAGAAGTGTTGAGGTTTTGTGGGAGTTGTTCGTAGCTCGTTCATTTCCAGAAGTAACATATGTAGATTTTTTAAATAAAGTCAATAAGATACGCACAGTACTTCAAAGCCGTTTACAATAAACGGCTTTTTTATCCACAGATTTTATTAAGAGCAGCGGCATGTTCTTAGTTTTTGCGACACTTGTTGGTTTTTGATTTGGTAGTTTAAGCCAAAAGTTCTGGCTGTTTCTGTGCATAGTGTGTGTGTAGTTGGTATAATTGACACTACTACATGTAGTGGTATAATTGATATTGCGTATACTATATGTTGTATTTTATAATTATCATGCGTTGTCCAGTTTGTAATTGCACTGATACCAAGGTCACAGATTCTCGTGTTATTAGCGACGGAATGGGCATCAAGCGTCGTCGTGAATGTGAGAAATGCAGTTATCGTTTTTCAACCCGCGAGGAGACTGAAATTTTTGACCTCACACTGATTAAGCGAGATGGTCGACGAGAGCCCTATAGTCGAGCTAAGTTGGTAGCGGGTTTGGAGCACTCCTTGCACAAACTGCCAGTCACACACGAATCAGTTATTCGGCTCATTCAAAAAATCGAACGAGACTTACAAAAAAAGAAAAAAAGTGAAGTAACAAGTGATGCTTTGGGAGAGATAGTGATGAAGCATCTCAAGCGATTTAATAAGGTAGCCTACATTCGTTTTGCCTCAGTGTATAGATCATTTCAGGATGTAAGTGGCTTTGAAGCTGAGTTGCAAGAATTGCTTGGTAAAAAAAAGAAGAAAAAAAAGCGCGCAGCTTAATAGTTTATTAATTATTCATACCCCCATGTCTCATATTTCAGATACATTAGTAGACAAACAATCGCATTTGTTTGCAAATCCTGGTAGCTCGTCTAAAAAGAATATTTTTAATGTAACTAAAAGGACTGGTGAAATAGTCCTTTTTGAGGAATCAAAAGTTAGGCGGTCAATTACTATAGCGTTGAATGCAGCAGGTGTTGAGGATAATCCAATTTCAAATCAATTAGTAGATGAGGTGATTAAAAAACTTGCCGATGAATTGCGGTATAAAGATAGTATTTCAACGCTTGATATTCGTGAAGCAGTTGAAATAGCATTTTTGGAACGAGGGCTTACAAACGCAGCTCAACAGTATCATGATTATCCAGAAACTAAACAAGCTCGTTCGCAACAGCCGGCACAACCTGAGTCGTCGCAAACCAAAAAAATGAAGCAAGAGCCAGCAGCACAAGATGACGCATTGTTGACGGTGAAAGATTTTATGGAGTTTCATGCTGCTGCAACTAAAGACGTTCCATTTAAAGGGTTTGGTGGAGTGCTTAAAAAACAAGCAACGCAGCAATCAAGTGACCAAGCAGTGCAAGCTGTTGAGTTGCCTGTTCGGCTGCCAATTGTTCAGAAACCAAAAAAGCAAGCGCTTGGTGATAGCTTAGAGAACGATCGGAATGCACGAGTGCATGTGTTTGCTGTTGATGGGCACAGCGGTAGAATCGTAGTGAGCCTCTTTGCTGATGCGCGTCCAGCCGAAGTGGTTGTGTATGGATTGGAGGCAATGGAATCGACCAAAAGCTTGGTTGATATGTTTACATCGATGTTATCTGTGGCATTGCAACATAACGTGCCTATGCATTCGTTACTGCGCGGAGTGGATGGTCAGATGACATTGCCAATTGCGCTGAACAAGGCTAGAGATACACAAGCCTGGACCATTATTGAGTATATTTGTTCATATTTAGAATCAACATTTGCGCCAGGTGCGTAATATATCAGTTATTATTTAATCTAGAAGGAGACCAATTCCCATGTCTACTGCTACACGATCAACCTCGGTTGATGCAACATCATCACATACAGCGCCATCAACGCAAATGACGCAAGAGCATTTTAGTAGTTTGTTTTTTGCAGTCTATGATTTAGCTCGTGATATGAATATTAGCGTTGATAAAGCGTTTGAGTTATTGAGAAAACAAGTCATGAAAGGTGTGTCAACTGCCGAATCTGTTCCAGCGGTACATGCAGAAGGGCTGAGTCATGCACCAAGTATTTCGATCACAAAACGAGATGGTCGCCGCGAACCATTTAATGCAGATCGTATTAACAAATCTATAGAGCGTGCTTGCCAAGGTTTGACTGATATTGTTAGTAAGGTTACTCAGATTGCTTCAGAAACACATCTGACGTTGTATGATGGAATTACGACTGAAGAAATTGATCAAGCTACTATCAACGCAGCGCTTCAGAATGTTAAAGAAGATACTGAGTATGACAAAATAGCGACCAGATTGTTATTGAAGACAGTGTATAAAAAAGTGCTTGGTGATTATGACGAATATAACTCAGCACAACTGCAGCGATTGCACCGCGATCACTTTATTGAGTTTATTGATTTTGGTGTTCGTGAAGAGTTGCTTGATGCTCGTATGAAAGACTTGTATGATTTGGAAAAACTGGCAGATGTTTTGGCTGTAGAGCGGGATGAGCAGTTTATGTTTTCAGGGTTGTCTACGCTCTTAAATCGCTATGCGATTAAAGCAAAAGATCAGGACGTTCGTGAGACTCCTCAGTATTTTTTTATGCGTGTTGCAATGGGATTATCATATAATGAGCAGAACCCAACTGCTATGGCAATTGAATTCTACAATCGGTTATCGCAACATTTGTATATAGCAGGCGGTTCGACAAATATTGGTGCTGGTACCACTCGACCTGCGCTCAGTAACTGTTTCTTGTTAGAGATTCATGATGATATTGATCATATCGCAAAATCTGTTTCTGATGTTATTAAGATATCAAAAGCAACTGGCGGAATCGGAGCATCGCTGACAAAACTTCGGGCAAGCGGTTCGCCACTCAGTTCAAATAACACAACATCAACTGGACCGACGCCTTTTGCGAAAATTATTGATACGGCAATACGTGCAATTGCTCGAGGTGGTAAGAAAAAAGGCGCGCTCGCATTTTACATGGAAAATTGGCATATTGATTTTCCTGATTTTGTAGACTGGAAACATAATGCCGGTGATGATTATCTTCGAATGCGTACGGCAAATACGGCAGT
>JAUIEQ010000115.1 GCA_030429785.1 bacterium | reverse complement strand
GGTTGCGCGCGGCGCTCTGGCGCCAACCATTCATCCAAAACATCAGGGTCATCAGTCGGCAAACCCAGATCGACTTCAACCTGATGCATATACTGATCAGCAGCTGTACAAAGCGCTTGCGTAAACGCCACAGCTGACACGTCTGATACAGTTTTATTCTCAGCTGTTTGTTCATCCAAAAACGCATCTCGTTCAATTCGCATTGTCTGATATGCTTGTGCAAGCGTTTCAAACACATCATCAAAATCTTGCGCTGCCAATACAAATGGCACCGTCAACAGGAACACACCCAACACTACAATATACCTTTTCATTAATATGAACCTAAATAGTTATTAATTTCTTTCCAAAGTGATATGTCGTAATTGATAACCGAATCAGTAAACTGCTTGGTGATGCCAATCTGTTCGTTGAGCACTGCTTGTTTTTGTACAACCGCAGGCACTGGAACTTGCGTAGCTGCCTCAGAATCGACCACTTCAGAAGATTCCGTTGTAGCTGAAAATCGTTCAACAATTCCAACATTGTTGCGCTGTACAAGCGGCACCTCAGAACGCGAAGGTATATATTGATCCAAATATCCAGTCATCGCAAGTCCGACCAATCCGAGTACAATCACTGCAATGAAGCTCAATACGAGCAATGGTCCGCGAGATTTCTTGGTTGTAGTTTTTTTACGTTTTAACGGTGTGCGTGATGGTGGTTGTGTTGACGCAGAACGTTTGACTGGCGCACGTTTTGTTGAACGTGTTGCGGATTTTTTGGACGCAGTTACAGAAACCTTCGGCGTTACCTTAGTTTTCGTTACTTGTTTCTTTTGTGGGGGTTTGATATCAAAACTCATATATAGTGTTTTCTATCGTATCATTACGATGTGGTTTTTTCAATGACAGTTGCTTGTGTCACAATACTGCGAGCATATGCCTTTGGACTCTCAGTATTAATAAAAACAACTTCTTGGCTATGTATCTCAAATCCACTGGCCTGCAGCAGACTAGTCAACTCAGCCAAACGAAATGCATGGTAGTACCTATCCACTACCACATCTTGCTGCGGAGTTTTCCATGGAATAAAAAAATCACCAAGTGCATACCGAGAAAACATATTACGTACACATTGACGATACAAACCATATTTATCAAAACAAGCCTTGGACCACAACCACCAATTTGTTAGTAACAGACTACCGCCTGGCTTGAGCACGCGCTGCCATTCTTGTAATGTTCTCAGGCGCAATGCACGGGACGGAATATGATGCAGCGCTGCGATACTGATCACCATATCAACTGAATTATCATCAACTGGCAATGAGAACAAATCAGCTTCATGCCACGATACATTAACTCCATGATATGTATTACCGTACTGACTCCGTGCTAGCTCAAGCAATGATGCATTATTATCAATACCAATAAATGTAACCATATCTGATGCAGCTGCAATTGACTGAATCAGTCGACCAGAGCCGCAACCTGCTTCCAAAATAGTCATATCATCTCGCACCAAATCTTGAGTTAACTGATCCACAACTGACCAATTGTACTGTCTGGTTTGGGTAAATTCATCTGCTATGGTAGCATAACTATGCTTGACACTTTCTAGTATCTGTTGTACTAATTGTTGATCCATAGGTAATTTTTTTGTATTCAAATGCGAGCAGCACGAACAGCTATCATCAAAGCAATGCAGGACAAACTGCCACAATCTGAGGCTGAGTTCATGCGCATCAACCGGCGAATCGCTGGTACATTTGACCTGCCGCCACAACCAAAAAATCAGCTACGCTCAGTATATCAGACCATGATCAAAAAGAAAGAAATTGCTGAAGACCCACAACTTACCAAATTACTCAAAATTCGACCAATCAGAACACTCTCAGGTGTTACCCCAGTGACTGTACTCACCAAGCCATATGCATGCCCAGGAAAATGCGTCTACTGCCCGCTCGAGCCTGGCATGCCAAAAAGCTACCTCTCAACCGAACCAGGTGCAATGCGTGCTGTTGCTAATGAATTTGATCCATACAAAATGGTCCACAACCGACTACGAGCACTATATATCAATGGCCACCAACCTGACAAAATCGAACTGCTCGTACTTGGCGGCACCTGGTCGGCGTATCCATGGGATTATCAGCAATGGTTTATCAAGCGGTGTTTTGAAGCTGCGAATTATTTTCCATACAAACTAGCCAGCAAACCAATCCCACAAAACCTTCGCTCATACACACTCAAGCAAGCTCAGGACAACAATGAGCAAGCGCAATATCGAATCATTGGCATCACACTTGAAACACGACCTGATTGGGTGACAGAAAAAGAAACCAAGCGACTTCGCGAACTTGGTTGTACACGGGTGCAACTTGGCATTCAAGTTTTGAATGACGATATTCTTGATTTGATTGTGCGTGGTCATCATGTTGAACATTCTATTATGGCCACCAGACGACTACGTGAAAATGGATTCAAAATCGACCATCATATTATGCAGAATCTACCGGGCGCAACACCTGAAATAGATCACGAGACCTTGCATCGAGTTTTTCAGGACCCTGACTTCAAGCCTGATCAAGTCAAAATTTACCCAACCATTGTTAATAAATACGCGCCCCTGTATCAGTGGTGGAAAGACGGGCGCTACAAACCATACGGTCATGACAAGTTGTTTGAACTCTTGATTGAACTCAAATTACTTGTGCCGTTTTATTGTCGGATCAATCGACTGATTCGCGATTTTCCTGAAACCAGTATTCAAGCCGGCAACAAAATCACCAACCTGCGTGAGATGCTCCAAAAAGAACTGGACAAACGCGGCAAGCGATGTCGATGCATCCGCTGTCGTGAAGCAATTAACAAAACAAGTGATGTAGCTGCTGCGGAATTATTTGTTGATACATTTGAAGCTGCGAAGGGTCGTGAATACTTTATTTCATATGAAAACCATGATCGTACTATTTTGTATGGATTTGTGAGATTGCGTATCAACTCAGATGAGAACAAGGTTTTGTTTGAAGAACTTGAAAACGCTGCAATCATTCGTGAGTTACACGTCTACGGGCAAGTTGTTCGGCATGATGACAAAGACAACAAACGAGTGCAACATCAAGGACTTGGCACCAAGCTCATGCGCATTGCCGAAGACCTTGCTCGCGAGCAAGGTATCAAAAAAATGGCCGTCATCTCTGGAATTGGCGTTCGTGAATATTACCGCAACAAACACGGGTATACGCTGGAAGGCACCTATATGACCAAAAACCTGTAATATAGGCTTTTTAAGGCATTGACAAGTTTTAAAAAAAGTTGTACTATTACATATTGTCTTTAACAATCTAGCCTCAACATAATTCAAATCATGAGGCATTTTCTACAAACCTCCACCTATACAGGAGAAAAGGAGAACTGCATGACCACTTCAC
>JAUIEQ010000114.1 GCA_030429785.1 bacterium | reverse complement strand
CATGATCTATGGGTGGTTTGCGGTAACAATACTAACAGAGGTGCGTAACCGGTCGTTACGTCAGTCATGGCATGCCGTGCTTGATCGGCTAGGTGAGTTTCAGTTGCCGGTATTGTTGTTTGTGTTGGCTGGAACAATTGCATTATTTTTCGCCGATGATCTACGATTAGCAGCCGGAGCATGGAAGGCATGGCTGATTGATCCAATATTATTTTTTGGTTTAGTGCTTCGGTATTATACTGCGCGTGATGCGCTATATCTTATTAGAGCTGGTTTGGTGACTCTGTTGCTGGTTGCTGGTTGGGGTTTGGTAGAGTTGCTCGGAGGTTTTGGTATGCAGATTCCTGGGTTTTTAAATGCAATGTACGAATCGCCAAACATGGTTGCGTTGCTGTTGGTGCCGATATGGTTGTTGGGATTTGGGCTTATTATACAGCGTTATGTTGCGAGCGGATCAATACGTCAGACAGTGCGAGGTGCTTTTTTTGAAATCATAGCAGTTGTGCTTGGGTTGATAGCGATAGTATTTACACAATCATACGGTGGTTTGCTCGCGCTGTGCGCAGGTATTGTTGTGATTATTGCAGTGCTGCCGCGTGACTATATGCAACTCAAAAAGTTGTTTGCTGTGGGTGTGATTGCTGGAGCACTTGCTGCTGCAGGTGTGCTCGGTGTCTCTGGTAAAGCACAGCGGTTTTTTGACACAACAACATATAATTCGTGGGATACTCGCCAGCAAATATGGCATGTATCATGGGAGCTTATACAGGAACACCCGATTATTGGAATTGGTTTTGGAAATTTTGAGCAGCACTATTATGACAAGGCATTTGAGTTGTACAGCCCTCCACTGGAGTGGGAAGTACCTAAGGCGCATAACCTATACTTGAATTTGTGGCTAGAGATGGGGGTGCTTGGACTGATTTCGTTCGTGGTGGTGTGCGGATTGTGCATTCGTCGGGTAGCGCGCTTCATGATGGGTGCTACCAAAAATTCGGTGTTGTTGGTGTGTGTTGCGGCTTCGCTTGCGGCAGTGTGTGTTCATGGATTGTTAGATACGCCGTATTTTAAAAACGACTTGAGTGTAGTATTTTGGTTTGTAGTGGCTCTACTGTTGATGCTGTCAACAAACAGAAATCCAGAAACGTAGTAAGTGCACAGTTTGTGTTTTTGTATGTTTTTTTGTACACTTTCATATTGCACTTAAACAATACAAGGAGAAACTATGATAGTTGTTGTGGTATGTGTTGTCATAGTATTGTTGTTAGCGTGGTGGTTGAGACCAAAGCTTAAGTTGACATTGACAGGTACAAGAAGAGGTCATGCAAATCGTTTTGTGCTGCACAGTAGCAACCAGTGGTTTTCAAAAAAATACCTCAATGACACCAGCACAGTGTCTGAGCAGTTAACCTATGTATTGCTGGTTGAGTATTTGATGGATTTTCTTGCGGATGTTCCCATTGAGCGATTCAAAAAAGGTGTATCTATTTCACTGGAAGCAGATAATGGCAAGACCGCAATCTTGCATAGTTTGGGAAAGCATAAAGATGCGTCTTTCTTCTACAGCAATCATTTAAATTCAGCATCTGCAGCAGGCAGTCGGATTCACCGTGATGATATGGTTTTGTTAGTGAAAGAAACAGTTCCTGTTATTCGAGCAGGTACTATTCTGCAGCAAGCGGTGTATGATTTAGCGGTTGAGCTTTTTTCAAGTCAAGAACTCAATACAACATGGCAGCACTTTACTATTAAGCTGCAGTAGCTGTATAGGGTTGTAAGTCAAAACTCTGTAGCTATTATCGCTTACTGATTGCAAGTTTATACAAAAAAATAAGCCGCAGTTGCTGTTTCTTTGACCAAGCGTAACAAAGCAATGCAGGGTTTGCTTAACACTACACAACCACCATGAAGACATGGTGGTTTTTTTCTCAAGAATACAGTAGGTCAATGGTTGACGATTTGCAGAAGACAAGGTAGGGTGATATATACTTTGAATATAAAGATATTACATTAATAATGCTAAATAAAAGGGAGCGCGCATGTTACTTGCACTATTGATAGGTGCTATATTGAGTATCGGGATTGTATATGTGTATCGTCTGCCAAAGATAAAGTTGCTCTACTACCCAGAAGGCTCAATTAGTCGTTTTGTCCTCTATAAGAACCCGACCAGGATGTATTGGCGACCGGTTGGTGGAATTTCATACGATGCATCAAGCATGACATTGCAGGATCTGGTTGCTGAAATGAAGCAGTTATTTGAAGAGCATAATACAACCACGTTGCATGCCGCTAGTATCAGTTTGGTTTCAAATGACGACACACCTGCAGTTATTTTTGCAAAGTTTTCTGTGAGGCCGTTTCGAGAACCAAAATTAATTACGCAGTACTCGTCGCCTAAGGAGTTGGAGCTTCTTGGTATAGGCCTTGCTCACGAGGGTGATCCAGTATTTGAAATGCCTGGCGAATTGACCCCAACCTGCATATCTGAATTTTTGGTAGATTTTGTTGCTAAGTATATTGCAGGATCAGCTGCGAAGCGCTGGGCAGTTGCTCGGGTTATTTTGTCATAAACACTACGCAACCACCATGAAGACATGGTGGTTTTTTTCTATCAAGAATACAGTAGGTCAATAGTTGACAAAATAGCTTTTTTCGTATATACTGAAGGTACAATTTTGACAATTCTTAGTGACTGATGCGCATGGATATGAGGTGCGATACCCTTTGACTATGTATAGTTGGTCGCTTGAGATTGAAATTTATAAGACTGAATATAATTAAGACTAAGAAATTATGTCAAATAAAGATCAGGAGTTTGTAGAGTACGTAGTACAGTCGATTGTTGACAATCCAGACAGTGTTTCTACCGAACGAACTGTAGATGAGATGGGTGTATTGATCACACTCAAAGTTGCTCCAGAAGACATGGGGAATGTTATTGGCCGCAGTGGTCAAACAGCACGCGCGATTCGAACATTGCTTCGAGTAGTTGGTGCTAAGAACAACTCACGTGTTAACTTGAAGATCTACGAACCAGAAGGTTCAAACCGTGGTCCACGACGTGAACGAAATGACCGTGATGATCATAGTAATGATTCTGCTGCAGAAGATATGCCAGATCCAATTGGTGTTGATGATTTGAACTTGTAATCTTCTTCCAATATAGATTCAAAAACCCTTCGTATATCGGAGGGTTTTTTGATGGAGTTTTTTTGTATATAAAAACCTGCTTATGAGTAAGCAGGCCGGGTGTTTTTTTACAGCACAAGTAGTACAGGAAGCCAGATGAAGATCAGGATAGCCAATCCAATGTAGCTATACTTTCGAGATTTTTCAGGAGTCATTTTTCCTGGCGATACTTTGGGCGTGATGAATCCGTGTGCAAGCAATCCGATTCCGGCAAAAAAAGCAATATACTTGATTAACTTGAAAAAAAGAACTATGAGGACAAAGCCGA
>JAUIEQ010000113.1 GCA_030429785.1 bacterium | reverse complement strand
ATGGATAAACAAGCAATGCCAAATATGACACAAACGTCACTATACCTCCCATTGAAAGCTTGTCTAATAAATTATTATGCGCTCGATCAACCCATTGCTCACGCGCAGACTCATCAAAATATGCATTAAAAACGTAATTAAAATTGTCTTGCCCCCAACCAAAAATTGGTCGAGCCAAAAATCCTTGCCAGGCAATATCCCAAACAACCAAACGAGACTTGACTGTAGCGTCAGCAAAACTAACTGTAGCAATACGTTTGAGTGGCTCTATATTTCGAACAAAATCAGTTGAACCACCAGCCCGCACACCCACAAGACCAACTACAAGAGTGACGATACCAACTGCCGTTGCGAGCTTAATTTTTTTGTTTGAGCCAAAATACAAATACAAAAGCGCTGCCACGAACACACCAACCCCCCAACCCAAGAACGCACCTCGTGTCGCTGTTAAAAACAAGGTTACATGGAACAAAATAATACACGCAATTGCGCTATAGCGCACCCAAGCAGCTTTTTCTTTAATCAACACATAAGCCGCTATGCCAATATGAAGCAACATGTATGCACCGAGATACGCCGCATTTCCAAGACGCGACTCAATACGAGTCTGTCGTGATTCAATTACACCAAACAGCCCAAACCATTGCGATATTCCATATAACGATATATACAAAGCCGGAAGTAGTGATACCCGAAACAGCCATATCCAGTCTTTGCGGGTCCTGAAAACAGTAATAACCAAATAATAAAAAACTCCAAAAAATACCCAACCCACAATACCTTCCATACGTTCATAATTTGACCAAAAGCTATTTAGCCAATGCACTCCAAAAATACCTGAAAGAAGCTTGGCTACAATAACACTCGCCACCGCAATATTTATCCATCGCTTTTTTGGTCTCAATTCTGGCGCATTTGCCCACAAAAACACAAGCACACCTACACCAAGCAACATCAAGATCCTGAAAATAAAATTACGCGGTGCAATAAACGGAAAAATATATTCATCCAAAATAATCGTCGGCAAAAACAAACTAGCAAAAACAAGCAGTTGACCTAATTTATAAATATATGTTGTTAATTTCATGGGGGTAAAAAACTATCAGATAATATACGTTATTCATCAGAGAGCGATGCTGCAGCTGCTTGTTCTGATTGATCAATAAGCTCAAGAAATAACACTGCTTCCTCGCCAAATGTTTCCGAATCCAACTCAATAGCTCTTTGAACAGCTGCACGCGCTTTGTCATAGGCTTGCGTTTGCAAATACGCATCAGCCAAAGATGCCCAATATTGAGGATTTTCCGGAAATTTTTCTAACGCTAACTCATAGTAGTACACCACTCGATCATACCGGTCATACTGTGCAAACAACTGAACAAGTTTTGCATATTGATCTTGTTTGTAGTCGTACTTCAACCGCTCGACTTCACGCAACTCAGACAATGCTTCATCAAGAGCCCCTTGCTGCAACAACAACAAAGACAGCACATAATGCGGATCACCATCTTCTGGCGCGATTGCAATTGCTTTATTGAGATAGTTAATTGCCGTATCAAAATCTTGCTTTGCCAAAGCAACTTGCGCCAAACCATAGTATGTTTCAAGACGACCCGGGCTAAGTTCTTGCGCCTTAGTAAGTAATGGTATAGAAAAATCAAGATATCGCGAATCAAATCTATTTGCCAATTGATACAACTGAGCTTGAGCCATATACATACGAGTGTCATCAGTGTGCTGCTCAATACTATTTTGTAATATTTCAGAAACTCCTACGATAAACTTTTTCTTATCACTATCAACTAACTGCGGATTGCCCAAAACATTGAGTGCAGCCAGATTAAGCTGCAAAGCAATTTCTCTATTTCCATAGGTACCAAGCGCTAAAGCCCTATTTGTCAATTCAAGTGTTCTAGCTGGATTTGCTTGTTGCCACTGAAATCCGTTAATCGCGATCGCTGAAGCTTGCAGTGGTCTGATAGTGAAAACATATGCACCAAAACCAACTACAACCACTGCTACCAGCAACGCGGGAACTGGAATAGTTCGCATGGAAGTACCATCAACACTCTCCGCAGCAGGAGTTGTTTTATAAATAATAAATCCGAGCGTCAATAGAAACGGAATAATTGTATTGATCGTATCAAACACAAACATATTCTGAATCACATATGCAATCAAAAGCCCGGCAAAAAATGGAAAAAGCACCGCATCCTCACGTTGTCTCCACATCAACCAAAACGCTGCAACAAAAATACTCGCATAGGCAATCAGCCCAATAGCTCCATTTGCGATCAAAACATCAAGTACTATATTATGCGCTCGGTCAAACCACTCCTCAGTCACTCGAGAATCATAATGAGTATTAAATACTTTATCGTAACTCTCTTCTCCGTATCCTAAAATCGGTCGATCTTTGACACCCTTAAGACTCAGCTCCCACACAACCAATCGAGATAGAACACTACCATCAGTAAGTGAAATATGAGTAACACGATTCAAAGGCTTGATTGACTTAACAAAAGCTGTATCACGGGCGATAAATAATCCTGCTAATACAATAACAACAATAGCCAACCCAGCCGCAAACTTCCGACGAAGTTGTGGCTTGCCTTTTTGAACAAGCGCGTAGACTAACATCACCAACAAACCAATAACTAGTCCCACAAAAGCTCCACGAGTTGCTGCATAAAATAAAATCACAAAATCAATCACAAATACCGCGATGTAAAACTTTTTCCATCGATGCAACTTGTCTTCCACAAACAAATAAGCAGCAAAAAATAAGTGGAATAACAAATACGCTGCCAAAAAAGCCGCATTGCCGATTGTGGATTCAATACGTGAGCCTGAGTTAGTTGGCAGATCAACACCCAGAACTTGCAACAGGCCATAGAGAGATACTAACGCGCTGACAAAGAGCGATACACGAAAAAGTACCAACCATTGCTCTTTGGTCTTAAATACTGAGCTAATAACTATCAAAAATCCAACCACATGGACTGCGGTCAACAGGCCCCACATACGTTCATAACTACTCCAAAAACTCATATACAAATCATTTCCAAGTACTGATGAAATTACTTGAATCACAAAAAACCCGAGCATTGCAATCAATACTGGGTTCTTGCGAGGCCGATAGCTACTATCCTGCAACCACAACAACACATATGCCCCTACCATAATCTCAGTCACCACTCTAAAAACTGAAACCTTGAGCGCAACAAAAGGAAAAATAAACTCACCCGAAACAAACAACGGAGCAAATAAAATAACATATGCGCCAATTGAAATGACACGCAATAATATTTTCTGTATTATTTTTTGATTCACTTTTTCCTAGTTAGTGATTAACGGAGCGCCTTGAGCCGATCAAGTTCTTCTTGCACGGCTGGATTTTCTGGATATGCTGCTACCAGGAACTCAATTTGTTCAATAGCCTGATCAATCTTACCTTGCTGTTCATATATATCA
>JAUIEQ010000112.1 GCA_030429785.1 bacterium | reverse complement strand
GAATGTTTTCTTCAGTAACCGGCAACACACTTCTGATCAAAATCTCATTACTCACAGCTGAAATAAAATTGGTATACACCATACGCACACGGTAGTACTTGCCTTTGAGATATTCATCAATAATCAACCGACTCAGACCTCTCACATCCTCAGGCGTTACCGTGTCTGGAAACTCAATAAAACTACCAATAACAGGGAGATTTAACTTTTTCGCATATCGCTCAGCATACTTACCCACACACACTGCTTCAATGGTTTCTCGCTCTTCATGGCTGTCGATATATTTTTTTACTTCCTTGTATACATTGACATTATATCCACCACACAAACCCTTGTTAGCTGCGATAATCAACAATAACGTACTGCCTTTTTCTCGTGGATGCTCAAGTAATGGATGAGCAACAAATCGCTCTTTCGAAATATTAACGAGCAATTCAAGGGCACGATTTGCATACGCTCGACTAGCCAGTGAGCGTTCAACTGCTCGACGCATTTTACTAGCCGCCACCATTTCCATTGCTTTGGTAATTTTTTTGGTGTTTTTGACTGACTTAATACGTCCTTTAATTGCTTTGGTAGACAATGCCATACTTAGCGTGTTTTAAGAAAGTTTTCAATTGCGTCTTTGAGCGCTGCTTCAATGTCATCATCCCAACCCTGCTCCATTTTTTCAAGCAATGCACTGTGTGAACTATCCAAGTATGCTCGCATATCTTTTTGCGCAGCTGCAATATCGTTCGGCTCAATTGCATCAAAAAATCCGTTATATGCTGCGTAAATAGATGCAACCTGATGTGCTACTGGAATTGGCGCATACTGCGGTTGCTTCAACAACTCAGTCAACCGAACACCACGATTCAATTGTTGCTTGGTTGCTTCATCAAGATCTGATGCAAACTGAGCAAATGCTTCAAGCTCACGATACTGCGCCATTTGCAATTTCATCTTACCTGCTGTTTTTTTCATTGACTTGATCTGCGCTGCACTACCAACACGAGATACTGACGTACCGACATTCACAGCTGGACGCACGCCTTTGTAAAACAAATCCGTATCCAAAAAAATCTGACCATCAGTAATTGAAATAACATTAGTTGGAATGTATGCAGAAATATCACCAGCTTGGGTTTCAATAATCGGTAAAGCAGTAATTGACCCGCCACCTGATTCTTTGTTTCGTCGACATGCGCGCTCAAGTAATCGTGAATGCAAATAAAATACATCACCAGGATATGCTTCACGTCCTGGAGGTCGACGCAACAGCAATGACATTTCACGATACGCTGATGCTTGCTTTGACAAATCATCATATACAATCAACACATCCTTGCCTTTGTCCATGAAGTACTCAGCCAATGTAACGCCGGCATATGGCGCTAGCCACAACATTGGCGCTGGATCAGACGCACCAGCCGCAACAACGATTGTATAATCCATCGCCCCGGTTTCTTGTAATTTTGCTACAGTTCGAGCAATTTTTGATTCTTTTTGACCAATCGCCACATATACACAAATCATATCTTGGCCTTTTTGGTTGATGATTGTATCAATAGCAATTGCAGTTTTTCCAGTTTGGCGGTCACCAATAATCAACTCGCGCTGACCACGACCAATTGGAATCATGGCATCAATCGCTGTAATACCTGTTTGCACTGGTTGACTCACTGGTTCACGAGTCATAACACCTGGTGCGATTTTTTCAATCACATCATGACGTGCTGCTGCGATATCGCCTTTGCCATCAACTGCTTGTGCTAATGGATTCACCACGCGACCAACAAACGCATCCCCGACTGGAATTGAAAGCACCTTACCAGTTCGTTTGACCGTATCACCTTCTTTAATATGTAAAAATTCTCCCAACAACACTGCACCAACCATTTCGGTTTCAAGATTCAACGCAACGCCAATTGTGCCGCCTGGGAATTCAAGCATTTCTGATGCCCGCACTTCGCTCAAACCAGAAATACGCGCAATACCATCACCTACCTCAACAACTGTTCCAACCTCACGCACATCAACAGCTGTCTCAAACTCAGAAATTCTTTTTTGTAATTGTTGTATTACTGTATCAACACTCATATGTTAGAAAATTATGATAATAAAATTTGCTCAGCTTTTCGCAGTTGTGTCGCAACACTACCGTCATATACTTTGTTGTTATACTGCGCTACAAAACCACCGATCAATGATTCGTCTTCTGTTGTCTCAACCGCAGCAACTGTTCCGATTTTTTTTGTCAATTCGTCAATGACCGCATCAGACTGCTTTCTCGCTACGGTAATACGCAAGGTGTGTTGCTTGGTATGCTGTGCGTGCAAAAATTGCAATTGCTTAACCACATGCGGCAACAGCGCAACTAACCGCTGTTCTTCTATCATCGTCAAAAATGCTTTTGTAATCGCTGCTGCATCAGCTCCCTCAGCCTGCAATGCCTGCCAAAGACCGGTGCCTAGTTGTTGAGAAGTAAGTGCCATATGCTAAACGGTTTGGTGCAATTCCTTAATGAGCTCTGCTTCTGTTTTTTCATCCAATGATTTTTTGAGCACTTTTTCTGCAATAGCAACAGCTATCTTCACTGTTTTTTGCTGCAACTCTTGTTCCATTGCAGCTTGCTCCTTGCGAATAGTCTCTCGCGCTTCATGAACAATACCGCGTACTTTTTCTTGAGCCTCTGTCTCAGATCGCGTGATCATTGCTTTTGATTGCTCATGCGCCTGCTGTACTATTGATTGAGCTTCTTCACGCGCCTTTGCTAATTCTTGGTTATAATTTTCTTTTGCCATCACCAGCTCGGTTTTTGCTTGCTCTGCACTATCAAGACCTTCGGTAATTCGATCTTGTCGCTCTTGAAGCATTTTTTTAACTGGCCCAAATGCGTATTTTTTGAGTAGCCAAAAAATAATCAAAAAGTTGACAAAATTAGCCAACGCCATTCGCCAGTCAAAACCTACTTTGCTTAAAATGTCTAAAATAAAATCCATAGGTAAATAAATCCTAAATACAAAATCTCAAATACTAAACATATACAAATTCTCGTTAGTACGCACTTGTTTAGAATTTGGATATTAGTGCTTTGTGTTTAAAACTACTAGATGATGAAAAATGCTACCAACGCGTAAATAGCTGTTGATTCAGCAATCGCTGCACCAATAAGCATTTTGGTGAACAATGAACCTTCCATTTCTGGATTACGACCCATTGCTGACAATGCTGCGCCAATCAAAATACCTTGACCAACACCAGAAAGTCCCATAGTGATTGTTGCCAATCCTTTTGCAATCAATCGTGCTGCTTCTAATTCCATTTTATTTGTATATTAATAATTAAAAACAAATTAAAATTTCTGCTAGTGATTTTTTTTCATGGAAATATAAAGCTGATGTGATAGATTTATTCTTGCCACAACAACATCAAAAACATGACAAAGCCTAATTGCTAATTCTGTCTAGCTCTAACTGTACTGCTCTATTCACTTGGCACTTGAG
>JAUIEQ010000111.1 GCA_030429785.1 bacterium | reverse complement strand
GCAGAGCAGTTGACAAACAAAAAGCGAACGTTTAGTTTTGAGTAACTATGTTCCTAAAAAAATACACACAAAGGAGTGTTAGTATGTTTTACAATAGTTCAAAAACAAGTGCGTCAAAAGCAGTTTTGACTAGAAAAGCAATTCGGTATTTAACGGTGATGTGGTTGACCTGTTGCGCGATTTGGGTGTTGTTGCTCTATGCAAAAAATCCTTATGAAGATATTTTTATACAAGAAACTATTTCCTATGTTGGAGTAGCGCTTTGTCTATTGATTGGGTTGATTTCATGCTGCGCAGTCTATATTATCTTTGTTGAAAAACAAAAACAACATCGTGATGTGGCTGTATTTGCAAGTTGCCTAGTTGTTGTTTGCTGCGGTGGGATTGTTATCTTTGTTCGGATGTTTGTCGTATCGCCTGGTTTGGCTTATACAGGAGCAAGTATCGCTGTTTTTGCTTTTATCTTTACATCAATATTGTATGTCGCAATGACTCCCAAAACAAAAAAATCCTTGGAATAAACCAAGGTTTTTTATATTACAGCCATTTTTTGTGTTTGAAATACAAAAACATCAGCAAGGTCATCACCAACATAGTGCCCATAATCAGCCAGAAGTCGTGCTCAAGACCTACGACTGGCAAGTACCTCGTATTCATGCCAAAAATAGCCGCAACCAAAGTGAGTGGGAAGACAACAACAGAAAAAATCGTCAGTGTTTTCATGATGTCATTGAGTTTGAATGATAATGATGACTCATTAGTTTCATGTAGCGCATCAATAGTATCTTTTTGTGTGCCAAGTATTTCCCAAATGTCTTTGGTTTCTTCAAGCAGTTTGTTGTAATATGGCGTCATGTCAACTTTGGGGAAGTACACATGGTCCATGGTAATTAATTTTTTGATAATATTTTTGTGTGTTTGCATGATTTTACGAAAGCTGACGATGTTTCGCTTGCTTTGCAAAATCTCTTTAACCATTTCTTTTTCTTGTCCAAGAAGTACGTTGTCTTCAATTTCTTCGATATGTCCGCCAATATGGTCAATAATGGGATAGCAATGATCAAACAATCGATCAAGCATTTCATAGAGCAAAGCAGAGCTATTCGTGTTCATGTATTGTTCACGACGATGATTCATTTCTTCACAGAGTTTTGCAAACTCATTCAAGGCTGTTAGCTCACCATTATGAACTGTAACAAGATACTGATGACTAATAAAAAAATCAATTTCAGCTGGAACAATTCGATTTTCCGCAGTATTAAAGATCGGGAAGTGGAGTACTAAAAAAAGATAATCATCATGCATATCAAGCTTTGGGCGTTGTGATCGCACGTGGCTATAGGAGTCTTTGAGATTAAACGGGTCGAAATTGAATTGTTGGCGCAAGAAGTCTATTTCATCTTCACCTGGTTGTGTTATATTGTACCAAGTGATTTTTTGTGATTGGATTTTTTGAACAGCAGGCATGAGTGTATAAATAAGTACACATAGTATACAATGAGTTGCCAAAAAACAACAATGGGTATTCGCTGAATTGAATATTATATTGTATACTATACATATATTTTTAAGTATAGTAAGCATATGGTACGAGAAGAACAACAGGATATGAAATTAGCTCAAGAGCAAGAACCGCGTGAGCGTGATTTTGTTGCCGAACAAGAACCGCTCAAAGAGTCAGTTGATGAAGTGGTGCCAAGCAATGATCAAACAGATGTTGAAGAGTCTTCAGGGTCGCCACAAAGTCACACAACAGACCAGGATCAAGTTAGCTCGCAGACAGCATCGCCGCATACAGTTTCTGAGGAAGTTAAAGAGGTTGAACAAATTCTTGAAGAGGATTTAGAAGACGTCTATGTTACTATGGATCCTGAAACCCAAAAAAAATTTAAAGTCGAAGGAGAGCAGACTGCTCAGGAGATTGTTGGTCTCTTGCACCAGGTGCGTATCAAAAGTACCAAAATAATCAAACTAATAGCAGGTTGGCTGAAGATCGTTCCAGGATTAGATTCTTTTTTTGTTGAGCAAGAAGCAAAAATAAAAACTGATAAAATTTTGGATTCAAACCACAAACAAAAATAGCTATATGATGTTTGTCTATTTATTTCAAACAAGCGCCATAACCCCTAACTCATCATTTGTTTCTCAACCAATTGCTCCACTGCAGCAATTGGTGTTGGTGTTCGTATATATAGCACTCTTGCTTGTTGCGGTTACTGCAGCGTGGTATCTGATCAAACGAAAAATTCAAGGCTCATATTCACTCCCTGAAGCACTTCGTATGCAACTGCTGTCAATCAAAGTTCCTCGTGGAGGCAGGGAAGATATGGACAAGCAAGATGCACTTACTGTTGTTCAAGAAAAAATCGGCATCGCAGAAAGTCTCTACTCAGTGCTTGGTGGGTTGAAAGTGCAAGCAGGTCCAAAAACATGGTTGTATGGTCGTCAAGATCATTTTTCATTTGAACTTGTAGCTAAGAATGGGTTGTTATATTTTTATATCGCTGTTCCAAAATATTTACGTAAGTTACTTGAAGAACAAGTTCATGCACAATACCCAGATGCGCATATTGAAGCTATAGATGATTATAATGTTTTTACTCGCACCGGAGCTACCATTGGCACGATGCTTAAACTTGAGCGACATAGTTCATTTCCAGTGCGAACCTACAAAGAACTTGATTCGGATCCAATGAATAGTTTGACTAATAGTTTGGCAAAGGTAAAGGATGGTGATGCAGCAGTGATTCAATGGGTGGTGCGGAGCGCTCCGCGGAGTTGGCGAGCGCGAGGTGTGCGGATAGCTCAAGAAATTCAACAAGGAAAAAAACCTTCAGAGGTCATTAACAACAGCTTGGGTACGCGGATTATGCTTGCGCCTTTCAAGCTGCTGCAGTCTTTGTTTCAAGGTCAATCAAAACCAAACGATATGCCTGAACAAAAACATCAGCTATCACCAATGGAATCAGAGATGGTCAAGCACCTTGAAAATAAAGCGGCTAAGGCTGGGTTTGAAGTGAATGCACGAGTTATTGTCAGTGCAAATAATCAGCAAATTGCACAAGGGTACATGAATGATATTGTAAACTCTTTTAGCCAATACTCTATTTATCAGTACGGTAACCGTTTTAAAAAAGTAACTCCTTTTTCGCGTACCAAGTTATTTGAAGATTTTATTTATCGTCGGTTTGTTGCAAACAAAAAAATGGTTTTGAATACTGAAGAATTTGCCTCAGTGTATCATTTTCCGTTGCCAAATACAGAAACGCCAAATATTGTTTGGTTGGGTGCGCGTAAAGCAGCTCCGCCAAATGACATGCCAAAAGAAGGTTTGCTCCTCGGTAAGGCTCAATTTAGAGGCGAGGAAATTGATGTACGTATTGCGCGAGGAGACCGTCGACGTCATATGTATGTTATTGGGCGGTCAGGTGTCGGTAAGTCAACTATGATGGAAAATATGGCTGTACAGGACATTCAAAATGGCGAGGGTCTTGCAATTG
>JAUIEQ010000110.1 GCA_030429785.1 bacterium | reverse complement strand
ATATTGTTTTCAAAAAGATGCGCTGCCTGAAGAAGAGTTGTTGTTAAAGGCATCAGGGCCACAGGCTGTGATTCGTTTTATCAAAAGTTATCAGCTGTCACGTAATTTGCCTAACCACAAAATTTGCATCCAGTTATTTGGAGGTGAGCCAGTACAAAACCGGTTTCATGATTTTTGGAAACAAATTTTGGAAGCTGTACGGAAGAATGGTTGGCGATGGGCAGTTGTGACATCAGGCGCTACCTTCACGTCAAAAATGATGAACTTGTTTCAATCCTATGCACAATTTGGATTGCAGGAATTCAACATTACATTAGACGGGATCGCGCAGGTGCATGATGCTTTGAGGCCATTCGATAGTGGCAAGGGCACACATGCTGCCATTGTTCGGAATATTGATGAGTTGCTGCGACGTGGGTTGCCGGTGTTGCTCAAAACAAACTTTGGAAAAGATAACATCAGCTCGTATCGCAAGCATCTTCGTCAGATTATGGCCAAAGGGTGGCATAAAAAAAACTTTGCTCTGATGGTGAATGTCATTCAACCGTTTGGCAAGGTGGATACCGGTGGTCAAAAAATTAGTGAAGAGGTGATCATGCTTGAGTTGATACGCATTTTTAAAGAGCCTGCTTTTAGTACGCTCATTCCTATTGTGCGACTTGAGGGCAAGAAGTTGACAGGCTATCTTGCGAATGCATTTGGTTTGCCTGTTGCGCATAGTGAGCGTGTTAGAAAAGGAAAGCCTGTGTTTGATGCGTATCCGTACCATGCTTTTTGTAATCCTACCAAAGGAAACTCATGGAACATAGCACCGAATGGTGATTTGCGAACATGTAATTGGATGGATGGTCATGAAGGATTTGATGAAGCGAATATTTTTCGTGGGGTAAATCCATATGCGTTAGGCAGATACACAAATCATGTTGTTTGCAACTCAAGCTGCGCGAGTTGTGATATCAATACGCTGTGTGGAGGCGGGTGTCCTATTGATATGTCGGTCAGCAATGGGTCGTATTATGATACCTGTCGTAGTAATCATGGTTCTATCATCAAAGCTTTTGTTGAAGGATGTATTCAATATGGATGGTTGAACATTGCTCTAGGTGAGCAGCCACTACTTGTTCTGCGAAAAGGGTTTGATTTTCGGTATCAGTATCGCGATCGTTTTGATCCTGAGACAAGAATCAGCGACCCCTATTGCCTTGCATGAGCAAGTACATAACAATACAATCAACCTCGCCAAATAATGGCGAGGTTTTTTTATGTTTTTGGTGGTTTAGATACTTGTTACTACCTTTGTAATACTGAAGTCAGGATCGATTTGCTCAAGTAGTTCTTTTTCTTGTGGATGTCCAGCAGCTTTCTTTTTGTGAAACAAGACAAGATTGTCATAAAAAGAGACCCAGTTTTTTTCTTGTTGATGGACAAGTTGCATTATTCTTTCTAGGTTGTGTATGCTTTCGGGTTCAAGAGAGTTAAAGTTTGGTTGTAAGCCTTTTTCAAGCGATCGAACATATTGTGAAATACTGAAAGATACTGCAAGTGGCTGATTGATATGTTCTTCGATGAATAACGTATCTGATTGATCAAGTGTTTTGTTACCAATTGGTACAATAGGAATATCAATTCCTAGTCGCTGAGTGTATTTTTTGTAATCGTTGAATACGTGGATTGATTGTAGTGTCGGCTCTACGGCAACAAAAACGATATCATAGCTAATAAATATTCCAGAGATGACTGTATCGATGCCTGCAGTAAGATCAACAATAATGTATTCATCTTCTGTGTCAATAATGTGATTAAGTAACAGTGACAAAAATCCCATATTTGAATGATAGCACCGAGCGCCAACTTGACTATCGGGCGGTTGTCCGACTGCTATAAATCGTAAATTGTCTTGGTCGTGAGCGTACAAGTCAAATAGTTCATTACTTGAAAATGGAGTAACCATTTGCGATGCTTGGGTTGGTGGGGTTGTTCTGATAATCAGGTCTTGATTTGCATGACTGTCAGGCAACAGAAACTTAAGTAATTTATCTGTTTTGACTCCAATAGGAGGTAGCGCCGCTATGTGTTTAGAGTCAATATTTACAAGCGTTCCTAAATGTTGGTTGATATCACTATCAACCGCAAGTACTTGTTTTTTTTGTGACAATAAATACTGTATGAATAAGCTGGCGAGAGTTGTTTTGCCGCTTCCACCTTTTCCTACAAATGCAATCTTCATTGTATGTATATTAGTGTTTATGCAACTTAGTTGCGTTTTAATTTTAGGCTTTGACGAGTATTTTGTCAAACTGTAGATGTAATTTGGCAGAATACGGTAGTCACAAAAAGTTGTGATAAAAAAGACTTCGAAAGGTGGTATGTATACGGAGTAAAATACTGTTTTTGTATGTTGCTAAGAGTTTATATAATTTGACAATGCAACTCAGTTGCATTAAAATACATGCAGCAAATTAAGCTGTATGGGTAGTTAAGTTACTTTGTTCCTGAACAATATCAATCAAACAGAAAGGTGTTGAATGAAAAGCTATTGGGTGAAAAAGTTTTTTCTGGTTTTTCTTATATTATACTGTGCATCCCTTTTTAACCATGCAATGCATGAGTTTTCGTGGCTCATGGTCGCTGGTGCCGCATTGTCAGTTTGGAGTCACGCGCGACAAAATACGCTAACGCCTATTGTGCTGGTTGTGCATATGGCAATAGAGTGGATTGAATGGATTCACAATCCAGTTCAAGTATTCAGTTGGATTGTGAGGTTGTTGCATGCTGGTATGGATGTAACATTTTTTTATCACGAACTAACAGCGCACACTAGTTGCAAAACGAAGTCAAAAATAACTCAGAGCAAATACCTCAAGCCGCAGTGGTGGGTGTGGGGATGCGTGTTGGTTTTGATTGTTGCGGTTGGATGTGTTGTTGTGCCAGATTCGTTTATTGAAGCAGCTCATCCGTTTGTTCTGGGCGGTGTTATAGGGTGTGTGAGTAGTCATATTTGGTATCATATTTTCAAAGAATAGCAAAAGCTATTCTTTTTATTTGTTGCAATTTCAAAAAAGTCTCTGTATGATTTGAAGGAAGTATACTTTTTTTAAAAAACAGTGTTATTGATGGTATGCTCTACTGTCAGAAAATCAACAAGAGTTGCTATGACCAAATACATTTTGCAATCAGGAGGTATGAAAAAAAATAAAGAGCAGGCACAGCAGTATTTTGCAGAGCTGCTCAAAAACCATGGCAACACACCGCGGTTACTGTGGTGTTTTTTTGCTACATTGCCTGATGATACGGCGATGAGATTCCCTAAGTATACGGATTATTATGAGCCTTTACTACCTCGGAATATTTGTCCGATACACGAGAACGCTGATGTTGATACTTTTGCGGAGCAGGTTGAACGAGCTGATGCTATCTACTTGCATGGAGGTCGCATAGAACCGTTATATCAAATCCTCAAGCAGTACGATCTCACGCAGTTGTTCGACGGTAAATCAGTAGGGACGAACTCTGCTAGCTCTATGGCG
>JAUIEQ010000109.1 GCA_030429785.1 bacterium | reverse complement strand
CAACCAATTCAGCAGTTGAGTCAGCGCTTGTCAAAGCATACAGTGCATTAACTGATGCACAAGCAGCTGTATCAAAGACATTTACCGTGTTGGTTAATACACCAGTAAGTAGTGGGTATGCCGAAGCTACGATTGACAGTGACAAAACAAATATTTCAACTGATCAAACGTCTATTGCTGTAAGTATTAGCGCGGTAGAGACTTCAGAAAAATCTTGGGAAGCAGCTCAGACTGCTGTGGGTACTGCGCTGAATAATTTGGCGACTTTTAACGCAACAAAGACCTCAGCGCAAAACACTGCTGCTGGCGCAATTGATACGGCTGAGGTCGCATTGGCGATTGCTGAGGCAGAACTTGAGAATGCGCAAGCACCGGCTCGGGCAGAGGATATAGCATTGCAGCAAGCTCGAGTTACTCAAGCTCGTGCCGCACTTAGTCGAGCATTAGCTGACCTCGATACAGTCACAATTATTTCTCCAGTTGATGGTACGGTGACAGATATTGGTTTTGAAATAGGTGAAAAAACCAACCTGACGCAACCGGTTATTATGGTGCTTGGTACGAATGCGCTTGAAATACAGGTAGATATTCCAGAGAGTGACATCGCCAAAGTAGCGGTTGGTCAAGCAGCTCAAATCACGCTTGATGCATTTAGCGAGGAGGATATTTTTGTAGGTCACGTAGAGTTTATCAACCCAGCTGAAACGGTTATTCAAGATGTTGTGTACTATGAAGTAACAGTTGTGTTTGATACGGATGTGATTGGTGCAAAGCCTGGTATGACTGCTAATATAGATATAGAAACAGCACGTGAGGAAAACGTTTTGACAGTACCAGCCCGTGCGGTGAAGCAAAATGGTACCAAATACGTTGATGTTCTAGCTGGTGCGGCTGTGCAAAGTAAAGAAGTAACAACTGGTCTTCGGGGTGATGGAGGATTGGTGCAGATTGTTACAGGACTTGCTGAAGGTGAGGAAGTGATTACATTTGTGAAAGAGTAGCGGTAGTGTCAATAAAAAAATCCCAACAGTTTGTTGGGAGTAGATGTTAGTCAGTGTAGTGCCACGTAATGGTGATATTGAGCGGGTTGGTAGTTTGGCTGATGTAGATGCGTTGGTGGTAGGTGGTTGTAGTGGATCCTCCTACCATGAAGACAGATTCGCCGCAATTGTGACAGCCCTGGCACAGCCATGGATTGGATGGATGGTTTGAACCAAGCCAGTCTAAGAAATAAAAAAGTTTTTCCCTGTTGTCGCAACAGCACATCGGGCAAACAACACATTCAGTCGCATCAGCATATACCATACATAACCCTCCTGAGTAAGGTAAATTGTAAAAGAGTAATGTGTACAAATATCATAAATAGTCAAAAGTGTCAATAGTATGAGTCGTTCATTAATCTCAATACAAGATCTTAAAAAAGAGTTTGTGACTGGTGAGATAACCACCAAAGTGTTGCATGGTCTTTCTTTTGCTATTGCTGAAGGAGACTTTTTAGCAATTATGGGACCATCAGGCTCTGGCAAATCAACGCTCATGCATATTTTGGGCTTGCTTGATACGGCTACGTCTGGCGATTATTTGTTTAAGGGAACAAATGTTACTGAACTTGGTGATGATGAGCTTGCGCATATGCGTAATCAAGAAATTGGATTTGTATTCCAGGCGTTTTACTTGTTGCCAAAACTTTCCGTATTAGAGAACGTAATGCTGCCCTTGCAGTATAGTCCTAAGAAAAACAAAGCCGAACTGGCGCGTACGGCACTTGAGTCTGTTGGCTTAGGGCATCGTGTTGATTATTTCCCAAATCAAATTTCTGGTGGTGAGAAGCAACGTGTAGCAATTGCACGTGCACTGGTTAATGATCCATCATTAGTGTTTGCTGATGAGCCAACTGGGAATCTTGATTCAAAATCAGGCTTGCAAGTTATGTCTATTTTGCAAGAACTGAATAGTCAAGGTCGTACAGTTATTGTTGTGACGCATGAACAGGAAACAGCGCAGCATGCGAAGCGATTGTTGTACTTGCGGGATGGATTGCTAGAAAAAGACGAGCCTATTACTAACAGAATCATTGCCAAGGAACAAACAGAATTGAAAAAGTAGCAACAAATTACTAATTATCAAGTTGCAACAATCAGTTAACAACCTATGATCGCATCATACTAGCTTGTATGATTGATCGTTGGTACGGTGGCTGTAATTGGTTATTGCAAATTGATCATTGGTTACACACGATGAATTTTACTGAGCTCATTAAGTCAGCTGCACGTTCCATGACTGCGCATAAGCGTCGGTCTGCGTTAACGATGCTTGGAATTGTGATTGGTATTGGAGCTGTGGTGATGATTATGTCTGTTGGACGTGGTGCGCAAAGCTTATTACAGAATCAAGTAGCGTCTATTGGATCGAACTTGGTCGTGATACTTCCTGGAGCTTCAGATGACAATGGACCACCGGCGCAGGCATTTGGTATTAGTGTAACAACGCTCAAGCGTGATGATCTTGATGTGATTGAGCGTGAGTTACCAGAAATTGAAGTAGGTGACATCCTTGTAATTCAAGATTCAGGCGCACATGGCCACGCTATGGGATTCCAGTATAACGGTAAATTACGTTCTGCTGAATTATTACTTCGTGAAGATGGCAGTGTTGTACAGATTAGACGAGCAGAAACATTTGAAGATTATGTAGCAACTATAGATTTTGAAGGAGTAGAGGAATTTAATCCTTGATGATACAATGGTACAAAGAAATCCACACATGGCAAAACTGCAGGCAGGATATTTATTTCCTGAGATTAGACGACGTAAAAACGAATTATTAGAGAAGAATCCTAAATCAAAGATACTTAGTTTAGGTGTTGGTGACACTACAGAACCTTTAACTCCTGTGGTTGTTGAAGGATTACGTGAAGCTGTTGTTGATCTTGGGAGAACTGAAACGTATTCTGGATATGGTGCAGAACAAGGTATGAAAGAAGTTCGTGCACGTATTGCTGAGAAATTATACAGTGGGATTGTTGCTGCCGATGAAGTCTTTGTTAGCGATGGGGCTAAACCTGATACAGGTAGATTACAATTAATGTTTGGTCCTGAAGTTACTATTGCAGTTCAGGATCCTGCGTATCCTGTCTATGTAGATGGCAGTGTAATAGCAGGTGTTACTGGTCCTTATTCTGAAGAACAACAAGGTTTTGAAGGCATAACGTATATGAAATGTACCGCTGAGAATGGATTCTTCCCTGACTTAGAGAGTATTCCACGAACAGATTTAATTTATTGGTGTAGTCCTAATAATCCTACGGGTGCTGTTAGTACCAAAGAACAACTGCAACAATTAGTTCAGTTTGCATTGAAGAATAAAAGCATTATCATCTTTGATGCTGCATACAATCAGTTTATCTCTGATAAAGATTTACCACGTAGTATTTATGAAATTGAAGGTGCGAAGAAATGTGCTATTGAAGTTAGTAGTTTTTCAAAGCCTATTGGATTTACAGGAGTTAGGTTAGGATGGACTATTGTACCTAAAGAATTGCAATACGATGATGGAACACCTATTTCAAAGGATTGGAATA
>JAUIEQ010000108.1 GCA_030429785.1 bacterium | reverse complement strand
CAGTGGATGGCTGCATGTAGTATTGTAATAACTGTGGGTTTGTGGAATGCTCAGTTTTTGATTGCGCTACTGCAACCTGAGTACGCAACAACATTTGCTGGAACTATTGGTTTTGCAAAAGGCGATAAGACAGTATATTACTCAATGGTTGAGCAAGTTCGTCAGGGTTCAATTATTGTGTACAATTTGTTTACGGCTGAGTTTTCGCAGTTAGGGCTTTTGCACCCGTTATGGATTGTGCTTGGTGGTGTTGCTCGCGCGCTCGGTATGACTGGGTTTGAAGTGTTTCATGCTGCGCGGATAGTTTTGGGACTAGGAGCAATGGCATTGTTGTACTGCTGGACACGAAACTGGTGGGAGCATGCTTGGCAGCGATTGCTGCTACTGATTGGATTGGGTTGGTTTGGTGGTTTTGGGGCGATTGCTGGAAGTCTTTCGTATAGTCAGAATCAACGAGAATATTTTCACGCGCTGTTGTCTGCAGATTTGTGGTTCAGTGAAGGATTTGCATACCTAACGTTATTTCACTCGCCGTTGTTTATTATTTCGCAAGTGCTGTTGGTTTCATTGTTGTGGTGGGTGGTTGTTTGGAAATATTCAGTTGGGCGCAGTTGGTTGATTGCGATTGTTTTGGGAGTGCTGTTTTTGATGCATCCATTTGATGTGATCGCATGGTGGGTGATGATTGGAGTGTGGTGGTTGCTGCAGATTGGTGATCGTGGTGCATGGACATGGGAGCCATGGCGACGACTCTGGCCAAGTGTTGTGGTGACTGTAGGTGTGGGAATGTATTTTGCGTACTTGCTTGTGGCTGAAGAAAGTTTTGGTGCGTGGCATAGTCAAAATATTTTACCAGCGCCAAGTTTGTATTCGTTTGTGACAGGGTATGGTTTGTTGCTGCCATTGTCTATTGCAGGGTTTATATATGTTATTAAAAATATTCACAATTCAACGGGAAGATTTTTGAGTGTATGGTATCTAACCTTGCCGTTATTGATGTATGTACCGCTTGGTATTGCGCGGCGGCTGATTAATAGCTGGGGAGTAGTGGTGGTTATTATGTCTGTATATGGCATTGCTTGGTGGTGGGAGCAGTATGGGCAGCGCTGGTGGGATGGTAGCGCCAGGGTTTCGTTTCAAACATTTCTGGTAGTGCTTTGTATGATAGGTTTGGTGATAACGCCGCTGTATCAAGTCAGTGATAGTATCTACCGGATACACCAGCGGTTGTTTCCCGAGTTTCGTGACCAGGATGAGCTTGCGGCAGTTCGGTATTTCAAATCCGTATCCGGTGATTCGGTGATTTTAGCAGAGCCGTTTGTAGCCAATCTGATTCCAGGTGAAACTGCTCGATATGTATGGTTTGGTCATGATGTGCAAACTATTAACTTTGACCAGAAGTCGCCACTTGTGTGGCGGGTGTATACAGGTGCGTGGAATCAGTGGAAGTATGATTTTGTTACATCGCATGCAATCACGCATTTGGTCTGGCCGAATGCGCTGGGAGTTGTGCCAGACTTTGAGCGCGTGTATGCTAATGCCACCTACTCAGTGTATCAAGTGCAGTAACAAGCAGTACGCCGCGGTGTCTGGTGTGGTATGTTGCGAATAATTAATTAATAACTATATGAAAACAGAGTTTGAGGCGATGTTCGAAATAGAGAGTGTTGATACGTTTCGTTCAACATTGCAGCAGTGTAATGCAGTGCTTTTAAAAGATCAGTTTTTACAAAAGAGATACACGTTTAATTTGCCTGGTGATGAGGGTGTGTGTCGGTATGCGCGAGTTCGTGATGAGGGAGATAAAATTACGATGACATATAAGTGCTTTGAGGGCGAGGGTATTGAGCGGCAACAAGAAGTTGAGTTGGTGGTTGATGATTTTGAACAAGCATGCTCATTTTTGTGTGCGCTTGGTTTGCAACAGAAGGCGTATCAGGAAAACAAGCGTGAGCTCTGGACGTTACAAGGTGTTGAAGTGACTATTGAGACATGGCCGTGGCTTGAACCGTTTGTTGAAATCGAGGGTGTTGATGAACAAAGTGTTCAAAAAGTTTCCGAGCTATTGGGCTTTGACTATGCTGATGCGTTGTTTGATTCTATAGCGTTGATGTATGAGCGTGCATATGGGATATCACAAACGGTGTTCAACAACCAGTCACCACGCGTGACATTTGCTAGTCCATGTCCATGGAAAAAATCAGTGGCCACATAAGTACCGTATTATTTATGTGGTAGGTGCTGGTTAGTGAGGTGGGTGCATGGTTGTGCTGGCGACGATAGCTATGTTTTTGATGACATCACTGATGTTGAGCCACGGACCAATTTCAACTTGTCCAGTGAGTGTAACAGTATGTATTTCCAGTGGTTTTTGCCACTGGTTTTTTGGTACAAAAAAATGCGCAATAGCTGTATGCTCTAAGGTCTGAGTGTAGTTGCGCCATGTGAATGGAATCAACTTTGTTTTGTCCTCAGTTATAATCTGCAAAAATAAAACAGTGTCGCGAGTTTCGCGAACACTACAGACGAGCTTGTGGTAGTCTGCTGAGTGCTGTTCAATCGAACATGTTGCTGCTGGTCCGTTGGCAGTAGGTCCGTGGGATAGATCAAGAGTAGTTTTGTTTTGCGATTGTTCCCAAATGATCGTCCCGTGAGGTAGTATGTTTGGTGAATAGGTTTTTAAAAAGTTTTGCAATCGAGCAATCCCATTGTGATAATCTGCGACTGGCTGCAAAAATCCCTGAACTTGCAACCAGTAGGTTACTAAGTCATCTGTGTCTTGGATGATTATTTCAGGAGCGTGGGGTACTGGGTATGGCTCAAGTGAGAATTGTTGGTGTCCAAGGAATAGATAATGTAGCGAGTATATGTGTTGTGCTGTAGAAAGGTTTGGGAGTGTGCGGTAGGAGCTTGCGATGCTGTGTGATTTGACCTGCATAGCATCGCTGAGTTCAGCGATTTTGTTTGCTTGGGGTGCTTCGTGTGTGGCGATTGCTGCTATCGGGCTGAACATAACAAGTGTTAGCAGAATATATGTGCCAAGGGCTAGTGGTGTCATGGAGCGATCAATGGTTGCGAGTCGATACCAGCGCGAAGTTTGATTATTTGCTATTGCATGCAGTGCATCGATGCTTGAAAGAACAAGTGCAGGCAAAAAAAGCGCCACATAATGTGTTTGGAATATTACATTTGATCCTCCTGCTCGTGAAAATAAAAACTGTATACACGGCACTGCAGCAAGTAGCAAGTACTTTGGTCGTTTGAACGGGAGGAACAAAAATGGAAAGAATAGTCCGATCATCATATCAACTGTCGGAATTGAGATGATGTGACGTAACCAAATGCTTGGTTTGGTGATTATTGTTAGGAGTATTGCGCCAGGCGTTTCACCAAGCCACGTATAATATGATGCAAATCGGAAGCTATCAACAGTAGCAGTGCTAGTAATCCAGAATGCTATGCAGAAGTACCCAAGTCCAAGACTTAAGCTGGTTAGTCTGTATCGCCATGGCCGTTTGTCAATCCATGCGACAATGCCCATCATGCAGACAATGAGCGCGACATCTTCTCGGACCAGGCAGGCAAGTACAGCAAACAGCATGAACTGTGCAAAGTTCTCGCGTTTATATGCACGCGTCATAAGTAGCAGTGGGGCAATC
>JAUIEQ010000107.1 GCA_030429785.1 bacterium | reverse complement strand
GCTTATCGCAGACCCGAATTTGTTTGAAAATTATGCAAAGTTATATAGTGATGACAGAACTACAGCAATCAATGGTGGTGATCTAGGATTTTTTGCGCCAGAAAATTTATCAAGTCAAGTTAGAGCAGCTATTGCTGGCTTAGATGATGGTCAGATAACGCCGGTAATCACAACACAAGAGGGGTTTGAAATAATCAAGCTTGTCCAACGAATAGCTAGTATTGATGGATCCGATACTCGTATTAATGTACGCAGAATTTTGCTCCGATATCCAACTTTTGAAGAATTGCTTGCAGAAGAACGTGAGCGAGCAACCATTTATCGTTTTGTTCGATAAAGTACTAAGTATATAAAAACTCCCCAAAAGGGAGTTTTTGTGTTTAACCTGGAGCCGATGATTGGATTTGAACCAACGACCTACGCGTTACGAGTGCGTTGCTCTACCAACTGAGCTACATCGGCAACTACTTAGTTGACGATTTTGATCATATCGTCTTTTTGCAATGCGTGCAATACATCCACTTGCAAAGCTAGGAAAGCTTGATGAGCGTTTGGATCAATTTTATCCATATGCCCCAAAAATATCGCAGCTAGTTTTCCTTTGACTAGTTTTAATTTTTGCTCATAACGATCTAAATCCTGATCTGTATCACACAGCTCTCGCTGCTTAGAAAAAATAGTATCCATGCCAGCATTTTTCAAAAGCGTATCACCATAAAAATCACGAATAAATGTAACAACCCCAAGCTCAGCCATTTGCTCTGCTACAGCACTTGAAATCTCATAAACCACACCATCACCTGTGTTGTTTTTTTCACCAACCTGCAGTACACGTGCGCGTGCAGAATCAAGACAACTTGTTAAAAACTCCGTGCCGCTATTGGAAAGCTTCTGCCCAAGATATGCTGCATCATCCTTAAAATGTGACGGAGTGATCTCAAATCTTTGGTCAAACACCTCAACAACAGGGAACTTGCTTGCGGTTTCTGTTTCTAGTTTTTTTCTAAAGGGAAATTTGAATTCCATAAAAAAAGTATAACACAAATACATAACATACCAACAGGCAATTGCTGCTTGTGTTATATTATATGGTATACTATACAAACTTGATACAAATATAATCTTATGAAAAAATTTTTTATTTTGCTACTTGCGCTCAGTGTCATACCATTTGTTTCACAAGCTCAAACTGCAACAACTACTCAAGCTGTATCGGTTGTGAAAGGACAGGCTGCAACTTCTGCTGACAAAAACGTCACTGTCACAGCAAAAGATGGCGCTACTACGCAAAAATTTGGCATTAACATCCGGCACTTGCCTAATTACTGGGGAAACGAATACTTGCCGACTGATGCTGCATTTGCTTCTGATACCTACTACGTAAGTCTTGGTAGCTTTTCGGACTTTGAGATCAATGAACCACTATCGCTTGACATTACCTTTCCTGATGGACATGATGATCTCAAACACATTTATTATTTTGACGTACACACCAGCACATGGCACTTGTCTCCAACAAGCAGACACTACGAGGCAGGTGAGTCAGCCGAAGGTTTTGTGCGAACTTTTACGTTTCAAAAAGATGTGATTATAGCAATTGTTTCAGATCCAGAAATTAAAGAATGGGGAATTGCGAGTTGGTTTTCTTCAGATATCATCCCGCGTGATCGAACTGGATCTGCTAATAACGATTTTGCTATGGACACCCGCGTCCGCGTTACTGCAATTAATTCAGGGAAGCAGGTCGAGACGCCAATTATTTCAGTTGGACCATTTGTGGATCATCGGATCATTGATCTTGGCAGTGATTCATTCGAACAAATAGCGCCACTTGGCGCTGGGGTTATCTATGTGGTTATAGAACCTGTTGATACACTTCCTGCATATTAAGAATCTGTATGATATACTATATTTAATTGTTCGAGTTTTCCCATGGCGCAGCATATCATAGAGTTACATAGAGTCAGCAAACGTTACAGTGAGGACGTTACAGCTGTCAACAAAGTCTCCTTGCAAGTAAAGCCTGGAGAATTTGTTTCATTAGTTGGTCAGTCAGGTACTGGAAAAACTACGCTTATGAAATTACTCATCGGCGAAGAACGACCGACAAGTGGTAATATCATAATTGGTGGCTGGGACATAACAAATATACGTACTTCTGAATTGCCATTATTACGAAAACAAATTGGCGTAGTATTTCAAGATTTTAAGCTACTCTCAAAAAAAACAGTGTATGAAAATGTAGCCTTTGCACTTGAAGTAAGTGGCGCTAACGTTGGCCGGATTAGAAAGATTGTTCCGCAAGTACTAAAAATTGTTGGTCTGGATACCAAAAAAAATAAATTCCCTCATCAATTATCAGGAGGTGAAAAACAACGCGTTGTTATCGCTCGGTCACTTTCACATAAACCCAAAATTCTCATAGCAGACGAACCAACAGGTAATCTTGATTCACTCAACGCACAAGGAATTGTGACCTTGCTACAAAAAATCAACTCACTTGGAACGACTATTATACTCGTTACTCATGATCGTGAAATAGTTAATGCGCTGCAAAAACGCGTTGTTACGCTTGATAGCGGCAAGGTTGTATCTGATCAAGAAAAAGGTAAATACTTACTATAAAAACCCATGCTACTTGTTTCATTGTTTCGAATAACAAAGTTTGCCTTTCAGAACTTTTTCAGAAATATCTGGCTGTCAGTTGTGACCATAACAATTGTTGTTATGTCACTTTTTGTGATGACTATGCTTGTTGCTCTGAATGTTGTGGTCACTGATACTGTGACATCGCTACAGAAAAAAATAGACATCAGCGTATACTTCAAACAAGAAACAGTACTTGAAGATGTTGTAAAAATAAGAGACAATTTACAGCAACTAGCTGTTGTTGACTCAGTTGAACTTGTTACTAGGCAACAAGCTCTTGAAAATTTTCAAGCACGGTACACCAACAATCCAGTGATTGCTCAATCACTGGAAGCACTGGATAACAATCCGCTTGGCGACATACTTATTATCAAAGCGAGCTCAATTGAACAATACAAGTCAATTCTCGATCTACTTTCACAAGAAGAACTTGATCAATTTATTCAGGAATCAGACTTTTCAGATTTTGAATCGATAATTGACCGTATTACAACTGTTAGTCAAAAAGTAAACCAAATCGGAATTGGTGTTAGTGCATTCTTTATTTTCATCTCGCTACTGATAGTATTTAATACTATTCGAATGGCAATCTATACGCACAAAGAAGAAATAGCGATTATGAGACTTGTCGGCGCTTCAGGAAGTTTTATTAGAGCACCGTTTTTACTTGAGGGTCTCTTGTATGCAATTATTGCTATAAGCATCAATATCGCTGTGTTGTACCCAATACTAGATGCTATACAACCGTTTGTTGGGGGATTTTTTGGTGAAGAGTCATTAAACCTCGTTACTTATTTCACTGATAATTTCTGGATTATTTTTGGTGGAGAATTTCTGATTATTCTGATATTAATACTTTTGAGCTCATGGATAGCAATTCGTAAGTATATACGAATTTAATATTGACTTATACTGTGGGTATTGTATACTATTTATGCCTTTTTTGAGGCTTTTTTTGGTCACACATATAATTTTTCGGAGGTCGTCTAATGGTAGGACTCCAGGTTCTGGTCCTGGCTATCGGGGTTC
>JAUIEQ010000106.1 GCA_030429785.1 bacterium | reverse complement strand
AGGCGTCGGGTTGGTCGAAGGACCTGATCTGATGCAAACATTTATGCAAGAAGCGCTTGGGTTTGGAGCGGTTTTTGAGCAAGGGGAAGTCACTGCAGTTGAAAAAAACGCTGCAGGTTTTGTTGTGACAACCAAAAAAAATACATACACGTCTGCAAGTGTTATATTGGCATTTGGTTTGACGCCGCGTAGTCTTGATATTCCAGGAGAGGATGTGTTTTGGGAAGATGGTGTTTCGCATTGCGCGAGGCTTGATGCGCCTCGATTCAAAGACAAAGACGTTGCGGTAATAGGTGGTGGTAACAGTGCATTGCTCTCAGCAGTAACACTTGCTCCAGTTGCGCGAACAGTTTATATTGTGCATCGACGTGATGCGTATCGAGGTGAGCGAGCAGTGCTTGATCGATTGTCGCAGTACAGCAATATAGTTGAGATCAAGAACGCGCAGCCTATGGAATTGTGTGACACACAGCAGCTTGAGCAGTTGGTGGTTGCTGCTGTAAATGATGCAACTGATACGCAGCAACTAGCAGTGAGCGGGGTGTTTGTGAATATTGGATATCATGCCAAAACAAATTGGCTTGGTGATCTGGTCGCGTATTCAGATGCAGGTTATGTGTGTATTGATGCGCAGAACCAAACCGCAACACCAGGCTTGTTTGCAGCTGGTGATGTGACTGATATTCCATATCGACAATTAGTGATTTCTGCTGGTGAAGGTGCCAAAGCAGGCTTGCAAGCATATGCATACCTCAAAGAATTGCGCGGATTAGCAGGGGCTGGTATTGATTGGGGTAAAGCAAAAAAGAATCAATAACCAAGACGCACTAATCAGTTATGGTGATTGTATCTTGATTATTGATGGTTCTATATATGGCACATGCATTCAACAATGCGCTCGAGCAACTAGCTACCGCAGCGCACTATACAGAGATTCATCAAGCTGTGCTGGCGAGATTGCAAAAACCTGAGCGGGTTATTCAACACAGTTTGCCAATTGTCATGGACGACGGCACAACTCAGGTTTTTGATGCCTATCGCGTGCAATATAATAATGCGCGTGGCCCGTTCAAGGGTGGGGTACGGTTTCATCAAAACGTCGATCTTAATGAAGTCAAAGCATTGTCATTTTGGATGGCAATCAAAACTGCTGTAGTCAATATTCCGCTTGGCGGTGGTAAGGGCGGAGTTGTTGTTGATCCGAAGCAATTATCACGTGCAGAGTTGGAGCGAGTGAGTCGTGCGTATGCGCGTGCGTTCGCGCCGTATATCGGTCCTATGCAAGATGTTCCAGCGCCTGACGTGAACACCAATGCGCAAGTGATGGCATGGATGATGGACGAGTATGAGCAGGTGGTTGGGCACAGCGCTCCTGGTGTGGTAACTGGTAAGCCGCTTGAGCTTGGTGGTTCAGAAGGTCGCGGTGCAGCAACAGCACAAGGCGGGTTTTATGTTTTGCAAGAGCTGCTGCAGCATGTTGGCAAGCAAGCGAACAATACTTCAGTAGCGATTCAGGGGTTTGGTAATGCGGGCATGCATATGGCGCAGTTGCTTGAAACCGCAGGGTATCGTATTGCGGCTGTATCGGATTCTGGCGGCGGGGTTGCTGCTGCAGACAATGCATCGCTGGTAGTTGCTGATGTGATACAACACAAAAACAAAACCGGCAGCGTGGTTGCTGCGCCAAGCACAACAGATATCAGTTCAGAGGAATTACTTGAATTGCCTGTTGATGTCTTGGTTCCTGCAGCGCTTGAAAACCAAATTACTGACACAAATGCAGATCGTATCAAGGCAAGTATTATTCTAGAGCTTGCCAACGGCCCAACAACTCCTCAGGCAGATGTAGTGCTACACAAAAAAGGCGTGATAGTTGTGCCAGATGTGCTGGCAAATGCAGGTGGCGTTACGGTGAGTTATTTTGAATGGGTGCAGAACCAGCACGGGTATTATTGGAGTGAGGCAGAAGTGCTTGATAGACTGTTGCCGATTATGGTTGATGCGTTTTCTGATGTGTGGAATATTACCAAAACAGATGGAGTGAATATGCGTACAGCAGCGTTTGTGTTGGCTGTTTCGCGACTTGAGGCTGCTATGCAAAGCAGAGGATAGTCTGGGCGGTTACTAAAAAAAACGTGACCCACGGAAATTTTGAACAGTTAATACAACAAAACGGTGGTTTTTAATGATGTTAGTTTTGTATTGTATGGATGTTGCTTTGTTGAGTTTTATTCACAAGATTATCGCTGGAGATATAGCAGGCCTAGATAGGAAGCATCTGAAGTGATAGCAGTATTTCTTTTATTGTTTCAAATATCGCTTGTATTGTGCTTGGTAAGTTTTATATGTTTTTTTGGATGCGAGAAGGAATGTGATCAAGAGACAGGTGTTGAGTAATTGTCTTGTTGCATCTGGGTATTGCGACTTCCTGGTTTCTGTTCATTGACTAGAACAACGTATCATAGTAGTATGATATATGCTGTTTTTTACCAACCATAACAAGGAGTAAGCTGATGAAGCATCTATTAGGTGTTGTCTGGTATTTTTGTGGAAGCATTTGACAAAAGCAGGGCGGGCGCATGATCAAAAAATGCGCACAATTGAGGATGATAACGTAATTGCTCAGTTGATTGATGAAATGGAGAATCCGCATGGCCATCCCTCTGCAGCTGCTATTCAAGTTTTTTTTAGAAACTGGGTTGATCAATTGATTGTTGAGCGCAATATCAAAGCAGCTTCAGTAAGTCACAAAATGGCAGTTATCAAATCAGCTTTGCGTAGTTATGATGAAATAAACTTTATAACATTGGCGCATCACATCAGAAACTGTGAGCAGTGCTTGGATTTGATTCAATGTCATGTTGACACAACGCCATATGTTGTTTGGGGGCATCAGGAGCAGTATTATCGCAGGCTTTGGAATGAAGTTGATCGGCGTCGCTGGGAGTTCGGTGCTTAGATTTCTGGTAGTAATATTGGCTCGAAATGAACGTATGCAGTACATATTTGTACGATAATTTTGTTTTACAAATAATACCTACAAAGGAGATGGCTTATGACACAACCACAAAAGCCTTTGCCACCATCAAAAGATGCAAGGATTTTTGTGTATCATCAAACCCTGCTCTATGCGCATTCATTGCATGCAGTGCTTGCAGGGATGTATCCGGACGCTGAGGTAGTTTTTTCTAGTAGCAAGCAAAACTTTTTGACTGCTCTGGCATGTGCCTTGCAAGAAAGTGATCCAGTGTATGTGTTTACTGGATATGAAGAACAGGGTGAGACAAACACTCTCAGCTCGATTAATGTACGGTGCAAACCACCTGGGCGTAATACTGAAGCGACATTTGTATTAGTGGATAGATTTGATGACTGTTATGACAAAGCCAGAAAGCTTGCTAAGCAATATGGTTTTGTCATGCTTGGCCTAGAGCTCACTGTGAAAACGATCAGGGATTTATTCGCTGGTTGAATTCACGCTAGATGCCAGCAAGTTGGAAGCTTATAAAAAACAAATTCCCGAAGAAATGTCGGGAATTTTTTTATTGCTTGTGGCGAAGGTGATCGGGTAGTTTGGTTATTTGTATGGACGCTGTTTTGCGATATGCGAAGTTGAGTGGTTAGCGCAGTGCTTGGCGATTACCAAAAGCGCTGATAGCAGCAGAGAAGTGTTTGCGTATTCGTTGCAGCGTTATGATTG
>JAUIEQ010000105.1 GCA_030429785.1 bacterium | reverse complement strand
TTTCAAAGAGTTTTTTCTCAAAGTCAAATTTTCTTACTCTTTTTTGCGATTGTGTTTGCATTATATATTGCGCTTGATGGTCAAAAATCATATGCAAAGCTTTGGCCTCGATATAGTGCGTATGTGGTTATTATGTCAGGTGTGGTTATCAGTTTTTCTCGTTCATTTTGGCTTGGTCTTGTAGGTGGGTTGTGTGTCGGTGTTATTGTATATATGATTGTAGAGCGAAAGCAGTTATATGTTTTGCGTAAGTGGGGTAGGGTATTGGCGGTATTTGTAATTGGTTTGTTTTTTGGCACAGTGTTATTTTGGGCAAGTGCGCAAATTCCACTGCCACCAACCGATGCAAGTGATTTGTCAGCTTTGATTAACTCTAGATTTGATACTGATGAGCCAGCGGCAAATGCTCGATTGTTGTTGCTTGGACCACTGGTGCAGGCAGTTGCAAAGACTTGGTTGGTAGGTTCTGGTTTTGGCACAACAGTGACATACACAACAACAGATCCTCGAATTCTTTCGCAGACTCCAGGTGGAAGTGGTGTCTACACTACGTATGCTTTTGAGTGGGGGTATCTTGATATATGGCTAAAAATAGGACTTATTGGCCTGATAGTCTATGGTATGGTACTGTATCAAATATGGCGGGTTGTATTTATTCCAAGTCGGATGATCCAGTCTTGGATGTTGTATGCGGTCAGTATTGGTGGCATTGTGGTGAGCATTGTTCATCTAACAACCCCATACTTGAATCACCCGTTAGGTATTGGGTATATTTTATTAGGACTTGTAATGACACAAAGTTATGTCAGCAGAATTCAGTCGACGACAACATACGAGAGCCAAAGTTAGCGTTGTGATAGTGACATGGAATTCAGAGCGGTATATTCCGTTTGTTTTTGAGTCGTTGCGTAACCAATCGTTTACAGATTTTAATGTAATAGTGATTGATAATGCATCAGTTGACAAGACAGTGGCAATGACCGAAGCTATAGGAAAAGAATTAGTGACAGTAGTTTCATTAAAAGAAAATTCAGGATTTGCGCGAGGGTACAACTTGGGTATACATTGGTCAGATGGTGAGTACGTGTTGATTATGAATGATGATGTGGTGCTTGATCAAGATTATTTGCAAGAAGCAGTACAGTTCATGGATGTGAATGAAAAAGTTGGTGTGCTTCAAGGGAAGGTGCTTCACTGGGATGTTGCCTCAAATCGAAAACAAGATACGGTTGATACGCTTGGTATAGATATGTTGAATAATTTGAGCTTTGTAAACCGCCATGAAGGTGAGATCAGTCCAAAGCTAGAACGTGAGGCAATACCTGTTTTTGGGTTCTCGGGGTGTTGTGCGCTATTGCGAAAAACGGCACTGAAGTCTGTACAATATCAACAAGAGTTTTTTGATGAGTTATTTTTCATGTATAAAGAGGACATTGACTTGTCTTGGCGCTTGCGGCATATGAACTGGGATATTGTATATTTTCCTCCAGCTATATCATATCACGGTCGGACGCTCAAAAAACCTGATGATCAGCATTCAAACATTGGCATAGCCGCGCATCGAGTGACTAAATCAGCTGCGCTAAATATGATTTCATACCGCAATCATCTGGCGATGTTATATAAAAATTGTTTTATGAGTAATGTCTGGCATGTTTTTCGGTCGTTTATGTGGTATGAGTGTAAAAAAATTGGATATATACTATTGGCTGAACCAAAGACATTGTTAGCGTTTAAAGATTTGTTGCTTTTTGCTAGGCGCTTATATCGCAAACGTAAGCATATCATGGAAACAACAAAAATTGACGGCCATGCTATTAACGCATGGATTCAATAAATCGTATGAATACACCACAGATTTCAATTATTATTCTCAATTACAAGACGTATGGATTGCTGCGACATTGTGTTCATAGCATTATTCAATTCAGTTCGGTTGCGACAGAAATTATTGTAGTTGATGCTGTATCGGATCAAAAAAAACTGAGCGCTATTTCCGACGAGCTTACGCGCGCCTGTGCATTGCATGGGGGAAGTATAACGTACCGGGCTATTTCACTTCCTGACAATCAAGGATTTGCACGTGCGAACAACCGCGCAATCAAACAAGCTACTGGTAAATACATTATGATTTTGAACGCAGATACGTTAGTTTTTGAGCAGACAATACCTGGCTTAGTTGCGTATCTGGATTCGCATAAGGATGTTGGTATAATCGGACCGTTGGTTACGAACCCTGATGGTACGCGACAAGATTCTTGTTTTCGGTTTCCAGAAATGCCCTATCCGTTGTACCGAAGAACTTTTTTGTCAAAAACAAAACGAGGTACTGAGTGGCTGCAATGGTTTTTGATGCGTGATGTTGATTTTAGTGAGCCGCGAGCAGTTGATTGGATGATGGGGGTTTGTTTGGTATCACGTGCTGAGGCTTTGGCCGATGTGGGGTTGTTGGATGAACGTTTTTTTCTTTTTTTGGAAGATACTGATTGGTGCTACCGATTTTGGCAGCATGGCTGGAAGGTAGTGTATAATCCAATGGTTCATATTGTGCATTATCCTATGCGCGCTTCAAGTGAAAAAACGCTACTTAAGCATGTATTCAAAAAAACAGCATGGATTCATTTGTTGAGCTGGTATAAGTACTATATGAAGCATATGGTTGGTAATGCAAAGTACAAACGATCAGGTAGGTAGTAGCATTGACTGTATTGGCATTGGCGCGTACAATAGAACGGATAACAATACTTGATATGAGCATGTTAATCAAAAAAGTAGGAATTGACCTTGGCACAACGTATTCGTTGGTTTATTTGCCGAAAAAAGGAATTGTTATTTATGAGCCTTCAGTTGTTGCGATTGCAAAATCTGATAAAAAAGTGTTGGCAGTTGGTATTGAGGCAAAAGAAATGATCGGCAGAACGCCAGAGGCCATTATTGCGAGTCGGCCACTCAAAGATGGGGTTATTGCTGATTATAAAACAACCGAAGCTATGCTTCGATATTTTATCAATAAGTCGCTCAAGGGCTTTCGATTATTTCGACCAGAAGTGATGGTGTCAGTGCCTGCGGGTATTACGTCAACAGAACGGCGCGCAGTTATCGATGCGACCATGGCGGCTGGCGCTAAGGCGGCGTATATTATTAAAGAGCCTGTAGCCGCTGCGATTGGTGCGAATATTCCGATTGGTTCTGCTTCTGGACATATGATTATTGATATTGGCGGCGGCACTTCTGAGATAGCTGTGATTGCGCTTGGTGGAATTGTTGCGTCAACATCAATTCGAATTGGTGGAAACAAATTCGATGCTGCTATTGCTGATTTTATTCGTCGTCGATACAATTTAGCAATTGGTGAGCAGACGGCCGAAGCAGCCAAAATTAATATTGGCTCAGCATTGTTTTTGGATGGAAAAGAGAAGATGAGCATGGAAGTAAAAGGTCGTGATATGGTGACAGGGTTGCCACGAACACTTAAAATATCTTCAGATGATGTCACTGAGGCAATTCAAGATGAGCTTGAGGCAATCATCACTGCGATCAAGTCTGTATTGCAACAGACGCCTCCTGAGTTGTCTGCAGATATTATTGATAAAGGCATGGTTTTTTCTGGAGGTTCATCTCAGCTTCGACACTTAGCTGAGTTAGTTTCTCAAGCAACAGATGTGCCTGCATATGTAGCTGACGAATCTCATTTATGTGTGGTAAAAGGGA
>JAUIEQ010000104.1 GCA_030429785.1 bacterium | reverse complement strand
AAAAAACGTCAACTCGTACACGGCTCTCATATGAAGCAGCTATGACCGAACTCGGTGGTCATGCGATTTTTTTGGATTACCAAACAACACAGTTCGCGCTCACAGAGTTCTCAGATGAGATACAAGCAGTGTTTCGGTTTGGTCACGCGTTGCTGTATCGTGCAAGAAAAACTGCTTCGGTTCAAGCCGCAGCACATTTTAATCATATACCAGTAATTGACGGGTGCAGTGAGAAGTACCACCCATCACAAGCGTTAAGTGATGTTTTGACCATGGCTGAGCATGCAAATGGTCTTGAAAATATAAAACGGGTTGTGTGGCTGGGGATTGAGAATAATGTCTCAAACTCACTGATGCTGGTTTGTGTAAAATTAGGGATAGAGTTTGTGTTGGTAACGGCTGATGTTGATGTAAATAGTATAGATCATGAGCTGATTGAACAGGCAAATAGTACAGGTCTAGTCAAAAAAATGAGCAGCGCAGCTGATGCAGTTGCTGGTGCTGATTTTGTCCACACAGATACATGGATGAATATGGAGTTTTTTGAACACGGTGATGTGAAACCAGAATATGCAGCCGAATATAAACGTCGTACACAATTATTCAAACCTTTCCAGCTGACTGGAGAGCTGATTGATCAACATAACCCTCGAGCAAAAATAATGCATTGTATGCCTTGCCATGTTGGGTATGAAATCTCACGCAGTGCAGTAGACCATCCAAACGCAATCATTTTTGATCAAGCCGAAAATAGGCTGCATATGCAAAAGGCAATGTTGCTCCATGCAATAGGTGTGCCACTTCAATAATATGAAGCAAATCATAGCTAAAATTGGATTATTGTTTTTCGGTCTCGTGCTTTCAGCGCTGATGCTTGAGGTGGTGCTGCGTTTGACAAATGTAGCAACTCCCAATGTGCGACGTATTGATCCAGAGACAGGTTTATTGACATTGCAGCCCAGTCAAGACATTCCATTGCGTGCAGCATGCTTGACTAATACAGTGACGACAAATCAGTATGGATTTCATGGTCGAGAGTATCCGTTTGATAAAGCAGACGGAGTCTACCGGATAGTAGTATTGGGCGATTCATTTGTTGAGTCTATGCAAGTTAGTTTGGATGATACGTTTTATGCAATACTCGAGGATAAGCTCAATGCTACGCAAGGCTTGTCTTACAAGTACGAAATTATACCAATCGGAATATCAGCGCGAGGCACCTATCTCAATTTGCACTACTTGACTGAATACGGTTTGCGATTTCAGCCAGATTTAGTTATTGATGCGTTTTTGGTTCATAATGATGTGTATGATGATTTTTTTAATGGTACGCGTAGCGTAGTGCCTGGTTTTGATCATGCTGGTAATGTTGTGCTTGATATAGCAACTTCGGTTTATGTTACGGATGACTCATTGATCGAGCAATTTTTCAAACAGCGCATTATCAGTAACTCAGCTTTATTACAATTGTTATACAAAAAATACAGTATCATCAAAGCAAACCAAACAGTGCGCGACAAGGCAGTAGAAGACAAAAGTAACTTGGAAGGGAGTGTAGCGATTTATTTGCGTGATTACTCAGAAGCATGGAAAGATGCGTGGCGCAAAGAGTCATTAATGTTGCGCTCATTCAAGAAGATCTCAGTAGACAATGGCGCTCAGTTTTTGCTTGTATCATTAGCCGAAGGATACCGTGTACATCAAGATTTATTTGATCAACTTCCTGATTCAAGAAAGGATCCTGAAGTATTTGATTATGATCGACCAGAAGAGTTGTTAGCGGCTATTGCTCATGAGCACGATTTTGCCTACCATGCATTATTGCCGTATTTTCGACAGCAAGCACTAACAACTGAAGATCATATTGTTTGGTCATGTGATGCTCATTGGACAAAACTGGGACATAGGTGGGCTGCTGAGAGTTTGTATCAGTACTTACTTGGACATACTGAGTTACTTGGTGTATCATCAGTACAAGAGGATTTATAGTATTAAAGCGTCGATGTATATGACCTTTTTCGAGTCTGTAAAAACTAGAATGATTGTGGTTCGTCATTTGTTTTCATTTTTGATCAAAAATAAAATGTGGTGGATGGTGCCTATGGTTATTTTTTTGCTGGGCTTTTTTGCAATTATGATCCTTGGACAGAGTACGCCGCTAGGACCATTTATTTACGCATTGTTCTAGTATGAAGTTGTTTTTTCGAAAATTGTGGCAGCGATGGCTGGAATGGATGAAGGTGTTTGGTGATTTTATGTCATTTTCATTGTTGACTATTTTTTATTATACGGTATTTGCAGTTTTTGCGATTCCGTTTCGATTGTTTGGAGAGGGGTTTACAGCACGAAAGCCTGATACAGGGGCTCGAGTAGTGCGCAAGCGATCAGATGTGTTTGAATTTTACACGAAAGAGTACTAAGTGAACCCCTGGTATGAATATTTTAGGTTTATCTTTTTTTTATCATGACTCAGCAGCGTGCCTTGTTCAGGACGGTGAGGTTGTTGCTGCATCTCAAGAAGAGCGGTTTAGTCGTCACAAAAGCGACTCTGCTTTTCCGTCACTTGCTATAGAGTTTGTGCTTAATGAAGCTGAGTTATTAGTATCTGATCTTGACTATGTGGTTTTTTATGAAAAGCCTATGGTTAAGTTTGAGCGAATTTTTAAAACAAATTTGTTAACATGGCCGATGGCACCTGCTGCATTTCGTGCTTCGACAAAGGAGTTGTTTTTTAAAAAGTTATGGATACGTCAGTTAATTAGTTCTGAGCTTGGTATTGCATCTGACAAAGTGTTGTTTTCAGATCATCATATCTCACATGCAGCATCATCTTTTTTTTGTTCACCATTTCAAAAATCTGCGATATTGACAGTTGATGGTGTGGGAGAGTGGGCGACAACTACCTTTGGTATTGGAGAAGGGAATAAAATTGAGTTGCACAAGGAAATTCGATTTCCGCATTCACTCGGGCTCTTGTATTCAGCGCTTACGGCTTTTTTAGGATTTAAGGTTAATGAAGGTGAGTACAAAGTGATGGGTATGGCCCCGTATGGTAAGCCAATATTCACTGATAAAATGTATAAACTACTCACGGTATTTGATGATGGTTCGTATGCATTGGATTTGAAGTTTTTTAAATTTTATCGATCGTTACACCAATCCTATACAAAAGAGTTGACAGCGTTATTTGGCGAGCCGCGTGATCCTCAGTCAAAGTTTTTTACACGTGAAACTGGTTGGCCAAGCTATTTTGGCAAACAGCCTGTTGGTGATCAGTATGAGCAACTTGCCCAAGAGCAAGAGCGGTATGCTGACATCGCAGCTTCGTTGCAGGCCGTACTTGAGGAAACACTGCTTGGGTTGCTTGAACAGCTTCATCGAGAGACCGGCTGTAGCAACTTGTGTATTGCGGGTGGTGTTGGTTTGAACTCTGTGGCTAATGAGCGGTTGCTTCGTGAAGGTCCGTTTGATGATTTGTATATCCAGTCAGCTGCAGGAGATGCGGGTGGTGCACTTGGCGCAGCTTTGGCTGTGTATTATAGTTTGCATGAGCGAAATGAACCAAGGGTTATGTCGCATGCATATTATGGTCGCGCATATTCAAATGAAGATATTAAGGCATATCTTGATAGTCAATCAATTGCTTACCAGGAACTCCCTGATGAAGATCGATTGGTGGATTTTGTAGTTGATCAAATGATTGATGGTAAGGTTATCGGGTATATGCATGGTAAGTTTGAATGGGGACCACGAG
>JAUIEQ010000002.1 GCA_030429785.1 bacterium | reverse complement strand
GGTTCTATCCTTAGCAAGGTTGGTACACACAAATCCATGAATTCTGTGACGCACTGCAACATCAATCAAGTCATCCAACTCGTGTGTTGTGTGATCTGCTGCTAATTTTATAAAAATGGGCCCATCATACTCAAGCTGATCAATTCGAGCTAGTAATTTTTCTAGTCGCTCAGGATGCGCGAACGGCTCACCACCATATACGTTCGGACAACTAATATTGAGTGTTATATATGACGCTACTGACTTCATTGTTTCAAATGCATGCACATAATCAGCAATTCCTTGGTCAAGTTGACATGTGTCTGGTGAATTGGTTTTGGCTACGCTCACTCCAATTGGAAACTTGAACTGCTTCGTACTTAGCCGCTCTGCAATTGCGTCAGCGCCTTGGTTTTTGAGACCGTAATACACAACCAAACTTTGTGACTTAGGTAACCGCCACAATCGCTTGCCAGGATTGCCCGCACACGGCTTGCCAGTAATTGAACCTACTTCCACAAACCCAAACCCAACCTCAGGCAAAATATCTGTAAGCTCAGCATTTTTGTCAAAACCTGCAGCCAAGCCGATTGGATTGCGAAACTCTATGCCATGTAATTCTTGATGGAGTATTGGGTGAGCAAAAGAAAATAACACTCGTGTAAACCATCTACCAACACCAATCATACCTAGTGTTTTTCCAAGTGCAACAAAACGATCATGTACTTTTTCTGGATCTATCAAAAACAAAACTGGCTTCAGAAACAACCGATAGAAAAAACCAATAACCGTATTTCGAACTGTATACAACAACATCATATTCTAATTCTAAATATCAAAACTCCACACTCCATCACGCATTACTGACTCGCGAGTGCCATCAGGGAGTATACCGTCAATAGCGAGCCTATCTGAACCAATCATAAAATCAACATGCGCAAGCGACTTGTTACCACCAGCGCGGGCAAAATCTTCATCTGACATGTCAGTACCGCCAGCAAGACAAAATGGGTATGCACTACCAAGCGCAAGATGACTAGCCGCATTTTCATCAAACAACGTATTATAAAACAACACATCCGATTGCGCTATAGGCGAGTCATGCGGCACGAGGGCTACTTCGCCAAGCATTCGCGCACCATCATCGGTTGCGAGTAAATGCTCGAGCACGTCTTGTCCTTTGGCTGCCTGTACTGCTACCACCTTGCCACGCTCAAATGTCAATGAAAAATCTTCAATAACTGTTCCCTGATAATTGAGTGGCTTTGAACACGCAACCACTCCTTCGGTTTCATCTTTGTGCGGCACAGTAAATATTTCTTCTGTTGGAATATTCGCAACAAACCGAATGCCGCTTGGCGTTTCGCTTTCGGCCGCACACCAGATATGTCCAGGTGGCAGTCCAATGCGAAGATCCGTGCCAGGACCTGTGTATTCAAGGTATCGATATTGTTTTTCGTTCATGTAAGCAGCGCGCTGTTTGAGATTATCCGCATGCTCTCGCCAATGTGCAACTGGATCGTCGTGATGCAATCTACTTGTATGAAAAATAGCATCCCATAACTGCTGCCGACTTTCATCTGCATGCATGTTAGGAAATAACTTTTCTGCCCATTTGGTAACAGGCCATGAGACAATACTCCAATTCAAATTATTTTTCATTTGCACTGCACGAAAATCCTGAATCATTGACTCTTTGACTTTTCGCTCAAGATTAATGAGCTCAGGGTCACACCCCACCAAGTTATCAGGATCATCACCCGTAATTGCCAAAATCGCATCTTGTGTTTGTGCGCTGTGATTATATGCATCAGCTTTCCACTGGGGATAATATTCAAATGACTCACGCGGTGCATGACGGTGCCGAATCTTATCAAGCTCACCATCTTCCCAGTGCACGTCAACATACAAAGCCCCTGCCGTATAAGCAGCTTCAGTAATCGCACGCACCAATGGCGCTGCTTCCAAATGCGCACCACGAATCAACAAGCGCTGTCCAGGCTGAACATTAACACCGACTTTGACTGCCACGTCTGCCAGCTTGCGCACTTGATTATCAAAACGTTTATTCATATCAATCGTGTAAAAACTTGTACAGCTCAGCATTAGTCGCTGCTTCTTCATACCCTTGTTGAAATGACTCTTGTACCAGTCGGCTGTCCGAAGACAGTGTTGTGACACGGAGTTGTTTGAGTGGACTGAGTCTTAAAAACTGCACGCGCTGCGGGAACTTAATTCGTTTGCTACGCTCTTTGTACTTGTAATATCGATCACGAAAACGCTTGGTTTGCCAATAATACCATAATCCAAATGTTGTTTGCGCAAATCGTGTAGCCATGCCATTGTTGATCACAATTATTTTTTCTGCACCACGACGCACTGCCTGTTCCATATGCAGCTCAGTCAATGTTGACGCATATGTATCGCCATACATTCTTCCTTTAATCTTCACAATGCGTTTTGATATTATTGGCAATGCTTTGCCAGCGCGAATTGCTTCGAACATATCATCTTGTTTTCGATTTGAAAAATACCTAATCTTACCAGTCTCGTAATCAGTCGTTGGAATCAAATACTCAGTTTCGGAATTGTGCAATGCGGTCAGATCAAGCGGTGCTTGCTTCTTGAACACCTCATCAACCAAATAATCAACATCAAGAATATTCCAAAATCGATAGGGATTGATTAACCGTTTATTCGCCAACAAATTCGGCCAAACAGTTTTGATGTGTGAATATTGCCGCGCAGCATAATACGCAGCCGTACCAACACTACCTGAACTACCAATAATCAACCGCGGCTTGGTAAGCTTGTATTTTTCAACCATAGCAGTCAACGCACCAGCCGCATAACTGGCCCGCATACCTCCTCCTTCCAAAATAAGCGCTAGTTTTTTCATCATAGTTAATTACTGCAGGACTCTCATAATAAACCTACTCAACTCTGTAAGTACATGTGCCCGTTGACAAACTTCGGGATCGCTATCATGTGCGCAAATACTCCGGCACCGCAAACTCATGATAGTCATCAAGTAACTGCGCGCCATTGATCAAACGTGAAAAACTTTCAGCTTCAAGCTTGGTATCATCAAGCGCATTGTGTGATCCAGTCCGAACCGGCAAACCAACATATTCAAAAATCAAATCAGAATGCACATCAGGTCGACCGCGCGCAATCGGAATCTCAACATGCCGCCCAAGCATATGCGCATACCCAAGCGAATGCAAATCAAGTGTACGGTAACCAAATGGCCATTCTATATTTTCTCGCTGAGCAGTTGCAATCAAAAAATCGCGATCAAACGATGTGTTGTGCCCGGCTAGTATTTTGTGGCCAGCGCTTGAAGTCCATTGCAAAAATTCCGCAAGCAATGCTTTGGGTGATTGTTTGTCATCCGCACACAACTCCTCATCAGAAAAACCAATGATTGCTCGCACTGTAGGTGAAATCACCGCGCCGTGCGGAACTTGGCACTCACCATAAAACTGATTGTGCGGATTAAAAAAATCAAGCGCACCAATACTCACCAAAAAATCCTCGCGAGGGTTTGTTCCAGTTGTTTCAATATCAACGACTATCATTGTGCATCTGTTAAAAATAATGAAATCCAGTAGTGCGCGTTTTCAGTAAAGTCATCAGGATTGCGCTCATACCAATCAAGAATATATTGAGGCTCAAACCAAGCAACGCGCTCAACTTCTGCTGCTTGTATCACAAAATCCTCAGCAACATGATTATCAACTACCTCAAACCACTGCACAAAAAACTGCTTGCGTGTATCAATAAACTGTTTGTGTCCGTATGTATAATCACGAAGTTCAATCCCTAACTCTTCTTTGGCTTCTCGAATAATATTTTGTTCATACGTCTCATCTGCTTCAACAGTCCCAGCAACTGCAGGACCCCACTTACCTGGGCTATTTTTTTTGGCAAATGATCTCTGTGCCAACAACACTTCTTGGGAAGTATTGGTCAGCCACAAACACGAAACTCTATATATATCAGCAAGCTCTAGATCACTGCGCAATTTGCTGCCAATAACACGATCTTGATCATCAACAACCACAATCCTGGTTGGTTTCATACGATTGACTTATATGACTAAATTACCTACAGTAACTGTAGCATTTTTACTGTAAGAATCAAGCAATATGTCATTTCAAATTGGAATCGTCGGACTTCCCAATGTCGGCAAATCAACCTTGTTTAAAGCACTAACCAAGACTCATGTTGATGCACAGAATTACCCATTCTGTACTATTGATCCAAATGTTGGCGTGGTTGAAGTTCCTGATGAGCGCCTCCAAAAACTCAATACCATATCACACTCTGAAAAAATCATTCCAACCGTGATTGAATTTGTTGATATCGCAGGTCTGGTCAAAGGCGCGCATGAAGGCGAAGGACTTGGCAACCAATTCCTCAGCAACATCAGAGAAGTTGATGCAATTCTTGAAGTAGTGAGAAACTTTGAAGATCCGAATGTCATTCATGTGCATAACAAAGTTGATCCAGAAAGCGACAAAGAAACCATCAATCTCGAACTCGTACTTGCTGATCTTGCTACTGTTACCAAGCGCTTAGAACGAATCACCTCACAACTCAAAGGCAACCCACCAAAAGCAATCAAAGCCGAACACGCTGTGCTTGCAAAAATTCTGCCAGCACTCGAAGCAGGCAACTGGATTTCTACACTTGATTTCACAGATGAAGAACAACACATACTCAAAGGATTTAATTTACTCACCAGCAAGCCGCTCCTCTATGCATACAACGTTGATGAACAAGCTATTGCCTCAGCTCAAAGTCTACCTGATAACACTATTGCGATTTGCGCAAAACTTGAAGCAGAACTGACTGAACTTTCTGATGAAGAAATGCGTGAGTACTTACAGGCAAGCGGTATCAAGCAAACCGGCCTTGATCAACTCGTCACAGCTTCATATGCATTGCTTGATTTGATTACCTTTTTTACAACAGGTGAAAAAGAAACGCGCGCCTGGACAGTCAAACGAGGCGCAACTGCGCCCCATGCAGCTGGACAAATCCATACAGATTTTGAGCAAGGATTTATTCGTGCGGAAACTGTTGCGTATGAAGCATTCGTTACTAACAATGGTTGGAATGGAGCCCGAGAAGCAGGCGCTCTCAGACAAGAAGGCAAAGATTACATTGTCAAAGATGGGGATGTTATGGTATTTAAATTTGCATAAAAAAATCCCGGTTGTATCGGGATTTATTGATTGTTTTTATTCAAACAGCAGCACTTCACTTAACAGTGCTGTTACCGTACACGGTATTTTTTCCTGAACTGCCGTCGTTAGTTTACTCGCAAGCGCTACAGCATCTGTCAAAACAACAACTTCAAGCACCAACACAACCAACCGAGCTGATTTCACTGATGATCTGACAGTACATGAGTGCATAGCACTATTGTCTGCAAAACATGCAGACAGAGCATCAGTAATAGCGATCGTCACTCTCTCAATCAACGGCTTTTCTAAAAAATTCAACGGCAAAGCCTGTCTCATTCTTATTATGTTTTCCAAAATAGCAAGTCCATAAGGCAGCTCGTCTTTTTGCTCTGCCCGTATTTGCAATTTAATCAATGTTGCCTGTCGCTCAGTTTTCATGAGTAGCTCCTTGTTTTTTTGCGTAGATGTCCATTAAACATAGCTCTCTCCTTTTCTTAAGTTGATGCATTGTCAAAAAACAATAATTTTGTATTGCAAAGGTCTGCAAAAAAATTGTCAACTAAGCGCCACTTTGCTACTATACAAACAGATTATATTACTATGCCACTCACTCCTGTCAGCGAACAAAAACGCAGCGGAACACAAACAGTTGATTCCAAAATAGAAAAACTTGCTATCACATATGAAGGCGCATATGGTGTTGAGTTGTACAAAAATATTGAACCAAAAGTAAAACTCAACTACTTAAGCAGCAAAATGGCAACACTGTACGAAAAACTTCGATATAGTGTTGATTACAAAGAAGAGCACTTGCTCAGAAGAAGCGCAATAGAGCGAATTGTCAAACGAATTGTGTTAGTCAATCGCAAAAATCCATTAACTATTGCCGAGACCTTGTTGCATGAACTCATTCGCGCGCAATATCTGCCTAATGACGCTATTCCAGAAAAAAAAGCTGAGCGTATTGCTGTTGTCATCAACAAATACCTCAAGTTATCAGACCAGTTAAACCTTCGGTACCAACGAGAAGAACTCAAGGAATACCAAAAAATTATTTGGGGGGTGATGTCAGCTGAAATTGAAGAGCTTATCATACCGCCTATTCGTGAAGACGCGTTGATAGAAACGCTCTATGCTATTGTGAAACCGCGCCTCAATCTCCTTAACTACGACATTTCAGAGCGAGAGCTCTACATTCAAACATACATTGCCATTCACCGGAATATTATCAAATCTGATGAAACTTTGTTGAATTATTACTTATTCAAATTCTATTTTCCTACCTGGGAACAGATCCATGATGAAACTATCACAACTGTTGCCGACCACTTTCCCAAACTAGTCAAAGCTATTCACAAACAACTTCGTCATCCGTTAGGCGAATTACTTCAAAAAAAATTACATACCATTTGTGTCAATTTCACCATCTTAAATGACGTTCTAGCAGAAAATAGAGAGCACCTCAAACAAACACTCAGTATCCCCGACCAGCTCAAAACAGCTGTTACCAAAGCGTGCACCAAACGATATGCCCAAGCTCGCACCAAACTACGGCGCGGCGCAGTGCGATCTGTTATTTACATCTTTGTCACAAAAGTAATTCTCGCGACTGCGATTGAGCTGCCGTATGATATTTTTATTCTTGGTCACATTAACTACACCGCACTTGGCGCGAATATTTTCTTTCACCCAACGCTCATGGCATCAATTGTACTCACCACTCGAGTACCAAAAGAAAAAAATACCATTCGAATTCATACAGGCATTGAAGAGCTTGTCTACGGCAAGGAACTTGATCCGATAACTATCAAATTCAGAAAATCAGCACAACTTGGTTCAGGATCATGGTTGGTGATTAATATTTTTTATTTGATCATGTACTTGCTCAGTTTTGGTGTTTTGATTTCTATCTTGGTATCACTTGGATTCAACCTGCTGTCCGGTTTCATGTTCGTGCTCTTCTTGACACTCATTTCATTCTTCGGCATTCGACTGCGACAACATGCTCGCGAGCTTAATGTGCTTGGCAAAAAAGAAAACTTTTTCTCGTTTATATTTGACCTACTTACCCTACCGATTATCCGTGCGGGTCGATGGATTTCGCTCAACTCTCAACGTATTAATGTCTTCATCTTTATTCTTGATTTCTTTATTGAAACACCGTATCAATTCATTGTTTCATCATTTGAAGAAATTTCTTCATTTATCCGAGACAAAAAAGATCAAGTTGATTAAACCGCTTTCTTTGAAAAAGTAAATAAATTATTTTCTTTTTATTAATATTTCCCTGACACTTTTTAGAAAAGTGCCGCAAAATCGCGGTTGCAGCTACCAAGCTCCTTAGGTAATCGGATTCGTTTCCATTATCAGTGACAAACTCGTCCCGAAACAACCGGGACTCAAACATGGCACTGAATAGCCACTTCAACTCATCTCGATTGTATAGCCTTGCTCCATAATGACTGGCTTAAATTAGTAACTGTAGTTATTAAGCCAATTCGGGAAAGCAACCTAATAACAAAGAGATGAATGAAATGTAAAACTCACCATGTTTGACCCGCCTCTGGCGGGGAGTTTGGTGAGTTTCATGTAATGAATCCTTTGTTGTGGGAGCTTGAACGTTGGCTTTAGTTTTGGTTACTTTTTCAAAAGTAACATATAGAAATTTGGTTGTTTGTAAAACAATAGAATTTGATTTACTTTTTCAAAGTAAAAAACCTACGGATAAATTTGGTTATCATTTTCGTCGTACAAAAAAATTGCATTAGTCGGACAACTCTCAGCAGATGCGATTAATACATCGTCATCAAGTTCTTTCCATTCTTCTTGCACTATTGCAATATTTTCTTCATCAAGTTCGTACGCCTCTGGCGCTACACCAATACACGTTGCCGCACCAATACACAACTCTCTATCTACTTCTATTTTTTTTATTCTAGTTGCCATAAACAATCTATTAATACTTACTTGGTTGTATCAAAATAAAACTCGAATTGCAACTATCTGCTCCATCTATTTTCCCATAAAAAGGTACTTACTACCAAAGTTCATTCACTAGCCGCTTAATCACTACATAGTATAGCATTTTTGCGTTATAACGACCGTCATACTCTATATCACGATTAAAAAATCGCTACCAATTTAGTAACGATTTACTTTTTTACTTGTGTTTACTGTCGCTTTTTCAAAGCTTCGCGACGTTTTCTATTAACTTCCGCAAATACATGCTTTGTTAATTGCTTGGTGGTCGGCAAATCAAATCCTGCATTGCCAATCACCGAAATTTTCACGCTTTCAGAACAATCAAGCACCGGTATTCCGTCTACTTTTTCTTTTGTGCATGGCCCTGATGATGAGAATAAAGTATCGTCAAAAAAACAACCTTCTTCATCATTGAATGATTCAATCTTGCGAACCATCCTCTGAGCCACTGCTGTTAAACTTTCGCTGTTTAAAAAAGTAAATTCTAACTGCTCGAGTATTACCCCGAAGTAACCTTCACTAAAATACGTTCCGGTCACTGCCATAACTACGAAAAACTGTTGCATATTCCACCTCTTGGAGTATGTTATTGTGTTGTACTAAGAACTTGTGAATGTTTTATGCAACACCATATCACCGTCATTGCAAAATGTCAAGACTTAACAAAAATGCGATGACTGACCAATAACATAGCGCCACTTACAGTTCAGTAACCTCAAGGAAGTCCAATTGACCAAGAATCGATTGCATAGAATCAAGCGCTCGATGTTGTTGATCTTCAGGCAAAGATATACTCAGCCATACCCCTTTCTTCATGACAAAGTGATAGCAATTCCTAAACCTATAGCCCTGCCTAAGCCTATAAAGCATATCTTCCATTCGGACCATAATTCCACGACAAACAAAACACGAAAGACAATTGTGAATTTGTAGCAAGACCTCTAGAAGAACGCAACCATCTCGCATCATCACCTTGCGTTTTCAAAAATCCTCTTTTTTCATTCCTAACAAAACAGTATCCTCACCAACAATAAAACACAATGTCATGATTTGTTTTGGCTTGTTTGTTTGCATTTTTTCAACTTACAATATTTTGCTCCCTACCTTCTACAAACGCAATAATATTATCGCACGTTGTCTGGTTGATACGCGCTAGTGCTTCTACTGAATTAAATGCGTTATGCGGTGTGACGATAACGTTATCCATTTTGATTAACATATGATCGTGCCACAGTGTTTCTGCAGTGTCTTGAGATTGGTCTTTGGTAAGCAACTCTACTTCGTCCTTAATAAGCCGTTCTCCTTCCAACACATCAAGTCCAGCACCAGCTATTGTTTTGTTGGCTAGGTGCTCAAGTAACGTATCAGTATCAATCAATTCTCCTCGAGCCGTATTGATAATGTATGCACCGTGTTTAATGTGTTGCATGGTTTCTTTGTTCAATAAGTGATGGGTTTGTGGAATATACGGCACATGCAACGTAACAACATCAGACTGAGCAAGCAAATCTTCAAGCGGATGATATGCCACTCCATACGTATCAATGATATCTTGATGCTCATGAAGATCATACGCCAAAATTGTCATACCAAAACCGTGCGCAATACGAATCACTTGCCTACCAATACTTCCTGTACCAACCACACCGATTGTTTTGTGACACAAATCAAAACCTTCAAGTCCTTCTCGAGAAAAATCACCCGACCGTGTACGCTCAATTGATTGAGGAACTTTTCTAGACAATGACAACAGTAATGCAAATGTATGTTCAGCAACTGTATTAGCACCATATGTTGGAACATTCGCCACAACAATATCTTGTTGCTTTGTTGCTTCAAGAGCAATATGATCATAGCCAGTTGAACGCGTGGCTATTAACTTCAAATCTGGCATACTGTCAAGCTCAGCTGTGCCAATAGCAGAAAAAACAAATGAAGAAATAATATCGCATTGTGCAAGTTGTTGAGGATCAACTTCAGCAATTGTTGTGTCAAAAAAAGTCACTTCTTTGATCTGCTTGTGTTGCGCAAGTTGTTGTTCAAAAAAAGCTTTTTCATGCGGCTTGGTTTCGAGTACTCCTACGGTGTATTGGGATGACATATAATTATAACTTAGGGATTGTATACCTGCATTGTACCACATCAGCTTCAAGTACATATTTAAAACCGCTGTACTATGCCAGCGGTTTTGAGAATCATTAACGTGGTGTTTCACGCAACACGTACTGTTGGATGCTCCAACGAGTACTAGCCCACAAGAAATGATAGTACGATTGTACATACTCACCAAGTTTCCGTACTACTTGGTCATGACCAATACCAGACTGATTCAACTTTTGAAATTCACTTTGATATTCGTCTCCTTTGGCTTTTTCTGACTGCCATGAAAAGGAATACCGACGCTGAATAACTTCGTATATCAATGCATCAGAAGAGCCTATTTGCTTAAGTTTCTCAACCAAAACATCGAATGCTTTAAGAATTAACGCACGATTAAGCTTGATCTCTGGATCAAAATCAACCAAAGCAATAAAACGTTTAATAAGCGCACGTTCTTGGCTTGTCACTGTAATCATGTCTTGCTCCTATGGTATAGTGGATGATAAAGAACAAAAAAACCGACCTTCAAAAAGGCGGCATCATTACAGTTTTTTTGTTACAATATGTTTTACACAAACACAGCAAGTATACCGTCTCTTTGAGAAAGTAAGCGGCGACGAACAGTGCTTTTTTGTGTAAATATTATATTCATATTTTTATCAACTCTATCTCTATTGCTATATTAAGCAATGTGCCAAAACATGTCAATACAACACAATGAAAATAAATCACTCGCATGGGGACTATGTACTTTTCTGGGGACAATCACGCACCATGATTGCCCCCAGAAAAAAACATAAATAACCACAAACTTCCGACTCAAAGTAAAATAACATGGATAATAAAATTTGTCAACTAAAATAAACACTAGTACTTTTAATAAACAGGTTTTTACTAAAGTTAGCACAAAGAACTTAATGTTTTTTGTTTAAAACAGTTAAATATAAATTTAATACATGCAGCATTTTACTAAATGTCAATTCGTCTTGACATTTTTATTGTTATGTGCTAATATTACTACATACTCATGCAAATAAAATAATAAAACGGCTTTAATCATTTGACTGACTAACCCTCAGTCTCAAGCAGCCGCTGCTGTAAATGATTATTTGCCAAAAAATTAGGAGGAAAAATGAATGACTGACCTCCCCCCATTTCTTGTCAGTCCATCCCCGGTCGTCAAAAAGACTGGGGATTTTTATTACAAAACAACTACTTTTTTGGTATACTATACAGACTATTAATAGAAGTTTATGTCACTATCACAAGAATTACAAAATATTGGCTTGTCTGACAAAGAAGCAAAAATATACCTTGCTGCAACTGAACTGACTGAAGCACCTGTTCAAAAAATCGCTGAAAAAGCAGGTGTCAACCGAGCTACAGCATACTTTGTTATTGAGAGTCTAATGAAAAAAGGACTTATCTCAACATTTGATAAAGGGAAAAAAACATACTACGTAGCCGCACGTCCTGAAGCGCTTGAAAATATTTTCAAAATAAAAGAAACCGAAATCAAGCAACAAAAAAATAATCTTGCGGCTCTCATGCCTGAACTCAAAAGCTTATACAACCGAGATGGCAATAAACCGGTTATTCGCTTTTTTGAAGGCAAGCAAGGGCTGATCAACAGCTCTGAAGAACTCATGGCTGAATACAAAGATACTGCTGAGACAGCTCGCATGCTTTACTCTCGTGATTTATTACTCAACCACTTTGATGAAAACGAAGCACAACAGCATTCAAAATACCGCCAAGCAAAACAAATTAAATCAAAAGTACTGTACACATACAAAAAAGGCGAGCAACCAAACACAGGTCGACTTGGTGAGCGCATTAAACTAAATGAAGAAAAATATCCTGTCACAGCTGACATGGCAATCTACAAAGACACTGTTCGAATTGCTACACTTGGCGACAAATTGTCAACCGTACTGATCAAAGATAAAGACATTGCCACAACACTCAAATCACTATTTGAACTCGCCTGGAAAGGCGCCCAAGCTGAAAAATAATCCTGCCTTAGTTTATTGTAGACATCCCTCAAATCTAACAAAAATCCTCCATTTACTACACATACAAATTACACTACCGCTCACTATTGACAGTATAGTAATTTTGAGATATCATATACAAACATCACTAACATAGTATTTCTTTCCCTATTTACATAGGGTCTTAAATCTTAAGATTTGAGAGCCAGAAAGACAGTATACACAAATATAAAATGAATACGTACTAAATAATCAATTACGTATCATTGAGTATTCGTGATACAATATCTCCTGGCTCAAGGGAGTTTTTTTTATGAAATTTTACGAATTTGTGGGAGTCATCCCAGGCAATTTAGCTGAAAATGAAGTTGAGCCAATCATAAAAGAAGTAGCGCAACTGTTCACTGACGCAGGAGCAGATGTGAAACGGACTGAGCTGATTGGTCGTCGCAAGACTGCATATGCGATCAATAACATGCGACATGCGTACTACTTTTTGATTGACACTGAACTTGAAGGCTCAACATTGACTGCGCTTGAAAAAAAACTCAAGCTCCACAAACAACTAACGCGTTTCTTGTTAATCAAAACTGACGCTAAATCACCAGAAGATATTGAGAATGAGCGTAAACGCTTTACGTCTGCTATGCAGCCAACCAAAGATCAAGATCAAGATACTTCGCAACGAAAACCACGACAAAACGAAAAACGATCTGAGCGGCCAAAAACAACAACTGCTGCAACCACACAAGAATCACCTGAAAAGAAAAAGGAAGAGCCGGTTGATATGGCAGCGCTTGAAAAAAAACTAGATGAAATTCTAGACGAAGAAATTAAATAATGCTTTTGCACTACAGAGCTGCATACATCACGCAATGCTAGCTGCAAAAAAATATCAATCGTTAACAACAACTTATATGGATTTGAACAAAGCAATGATTATTGGTAATGTCACACGAGATCCCGAAAGTCGCACAACACCAAATGGAGCACAAGTAGCAAATTTTTCCGTTGCAACTAATCTCATATGGAGTGATCAACAAGGCAAACGACAAGAACGAGTTGAATTTCACAACATTGTCGCTTGGCGAAAACTTGCAGAAATCTGTACACAATATCTCAAAAAAGGCAGTCGCGTATACATCGAAGGGCGACTACAAACTCGAAGTTGGGACGATCCAACAGGTGTCAAAAAATACAGAACAGAACTAGTTGCAGACAATCTTATCATGCTCGACCGTGCAAATGCATCAGGTGGTAACAACACCCAACCCTTTACACCAAATATGTCAGGACAACAATCACCGCAGCAAAACCAAGAACCAGCTGAAGAAGAAATAAATGTTGATGAAATTCCATTTTAATTTTGAATTCCAATTCTTACTTTACACTCTATATTATGCAAAATAGCTTACAACAAAAAGATCGGTACTGTCACTTTTGTGTAAACCAAATTGACAATATCGACTACAAAGACACACAGTTGTTACAACGGTTTTTGTCTTCATACTCAAAAATTCGACCACGACGACGCACTGGCGTATGTGCCAAGCACCAACGTGGTTTGGCTCAAGCAATTAAACGAGCTCGATTCTTGGCACTGCTCCCATACACGACTCGATAATTATAATAAACAGTTTGTAACCTTTTTTTACAAGCTGTTTATGTATTTTACTGTTTACCTCTTTGTATATGCTTTCAATGTCTGACATCAAATTAGGAACTGTCATTAACTACAAAGACCAACCGTTCGTGGTTGTCAAAGCAGAGCACTCAAAACAAGCTCGCAGCGGTGCAGTGCTCAAAGCAAAACTCAAAAACCTGATCACTGGCCAAGTACTTGATGAAACATTTCAATCATCACAAACAGTAGCGCCGGCTGATATTGAGCGTCGCAAAGCTTCATTCTTGTATGCTGAAGGCGATCAATATAACTTCATGGAGTCAGAAAGTTATGAGCAGTTTTTCTTAAACAAAAGCGACATTGAAGATCAGGTGAAGTATCTCAAAGAAGGACTTGAGGTAGATGTGCTTAAATTTGAAAATAAACCAGTTGCAATTAACCTGCCAACCAAAATAACCTACGAAGTAGCAGAAGCGCCTCCGGGCGTAAAAGGTGACTCAGCAGGATCAGTCACAAAACAAATTGTTCTTGAAAACGACTTGCATATCAATGCTCCGTTATTCATTAACACTGGCGAAAAAATAGTTGTCAACACTGACACAGGAGAATACGTTGAACGAGCTTAAACTACACACAAAGCACTGACTTACTCTCAGTGCTTTTTTGATTGTTTGTATAATAACACTCTAACGAAAAACAACCTGCGTTAACAGGTTGTCTATTCTAGGAAAAAGCCACGACTTATTCAGCGTCTTCTTGTTGCTTTGCTTTGACTGCTTTGAGAATATCGCTCTTGATTTTCACCATTAGTTTTTTGTTAGCTCGCAGTGCGATACGCGCATTTTCACGTCCAACACCCAACTTCTCTTCTCCATAACTATATGTGTTACCATTCTTGGTTAGGACGTCCCAATTAAGTCCCATATCTATCATATCGCCCGCCAAAGAAATGCCTTCATTATACATAATGTCAAACTCAGTTGTCTGAAATGGTGCCGCGACTTTGTTTTTGACTATTTTGACTTTGACACGGTTACCAATCACGCGATCTGCTTTTTTGATCTGAGCGCTCCGACGAACCTCGATGCGAACCGAAGAATAAAACTTAAGCGCCATACCGCCAGTTGTTGTTTCTGGATTACCAAAAAAGACGCCAATTTTTTGCCGAGTCTGATTAATAAAAATAACAACTGTATGACTTTTGGAAACAATGCCAGTAAGCTTACGCAGTGCTTGAGACATCAACCGTGCTTGCAACCCCATTTGTGACTGCCCCATTTCTCCTTCAATTTCTGCTTTTGGCACAAGCGCTGCTACAGAGTCAACCACAACCACATCAACAGCATTGGAACGAACAAGTGCCTCTAGTATTTCCAAAGCCTGCTCACCAGTATCAGGCTGTGAGATCAGTAAATTATCTACATCAACTCCGATCTTGCGAGCATAGTCAGGATCAAGCGCATGCTCAGCATCTACAAAAGCAGCAATACCGCCAAGCTCTTGCACTTCTTTGACAATATGCTGCGCTAACGTTGTCTTACCAGATGCTTCTGGACCAAAAATCTCAATGATTCTCCCTCGTGGCACACCGCCAACACCCAAGGCTACATCAAGAGACAGGCAGCCTGTCGGCACAGCATCAACCTCCATAGTTCGCGCCTCACCAAACTTCATAATTGATCCATCACCAAATCTTGATTTGATTTGCGCAACCGCTGCTTCTGCTGCCGCTAGCTTTTCTTTTCCCTCGCTTGATTTTTTCTCACTCATAAACAATGTGTGTTACTGATAAAGAAGGATCATTCAAGCAATAATAACGCAAACTATTGTTTTGATAGCTCGCGTGCCTCGCTATCTACGATTACACGACGCACCTCCGTACTGCTTCGCCCATGCTTTTTACTGGAAATAATTTCAATAATATTAAGTCCTTTTTGCAACTCAAATTCTTGACTAAACAAACCTCCACTAACCACCACCTCTACGTCATTAATCTGCACAATAGCGCCTTCATCCGTCTCACCTGAAATAACAATCGATGTCTGTTCAACAACTTCATTCTGCACCGGACTATTCACTATAAGCGCAGGTGGCTTGAGTAACTGAAAAACAGTAAATCCCAAATACCCAAAAAAGACAGCTGCTATAGCCACAACAGCAAATCCTCTAAATACACGTGGCCAGGTAATAAAATTATGCGCGGACATAGGCTTGGTCATTTCTTGCTTTTTACCTCTCCAGATTGTGTCAAAATGCAACTCATCCCTGAATGTGTCGAGAACATCATCTAGCTCAAAACCTAAAAATTCTACATACTTTTTTAAAAAATTACGACAGTAGACCTCACCTGGGAGACGTTTGAATTGACCTGCTTCCAGATACCGCAAATAATCTTCGCCAATCAATGTCTTGCGAGCTACTTCCCCAAGTGAATATCCTTGTTGCTCTCGCTTGGTTTGCAAAAAAAATCCCAAGGAATCTCTATCTTCAATTTGGTGCGCTGTAAAATTCATATACTATACTTATCGTATTATTTCTTCATCGTCTTCATAGGCTGCCTCATCCTCGGAATCCAGCCCATCGTCGTCTTCATATTCGCTATCATAATGCCCCTCGTCATCTTCAGACTCGTCTTCATCCTCATCGCCAAGTTGTTCAGTTGAAAGTACCTGCTCTGTAGTCAGCAACTCTTCGGGTGAAAACTCTTCTTCAACCGCCAATGCCTCAGGCCCAACCAACACCTCTCGAGGTTTTGACCCTTCAGATGGTCCTATAGTACCCTCTTCCTCCAAAAAATCAAGCAGTCGTGCTGCACGAGAGTACCCGATGCGAAGCCTTCGTTGTAAATATGAGGCAGATGCTTTGCCTGCTTCTATAACTTGTCGACGAGCTTCTAACAACAATGGATCAGCATCATCTCCTGAGCTACCAGGTAGTCCTGTTGATTGTTTTGGCTTGATAATTTCATCATGATAAGTAACGTCTTTCACTTGCTTCTTAATATAATCTGTGACTCGATTAATCTCTTCATCAGACAAAAAAGCACCTTGCAACCGTTTTGGCTTGGTGAGTTTTGGTGTTGTGATTAACATATCACCACGTCCAAGCAATTTTTCAGCACCTGAAGTGTCAAGAATTGTTCGTGAGTCAGTCTGACTAGCAACTGCAAACGCAATCCGAGAAGTAACGTTTGCTTTGATCAAACCAGTAATCACATCAACAGATGGTCGTTGAGTTGCAAGCACCAAATGAATACCAACCGCTCGAGCCATTTGCGCAAGACGCACAATAGCCCCTTCAACTTCTTGCGAAGCAACAGCCATCAAGTCAGCCAATTCGTCAATAATCAAAACAATATATGGCAATTTCTTGTCTGGGTATGCTGTATTGTAATCAACAATGTTTCTCTTCCCAACAGCAGCCAAGGCTTGATATCGTTGATCCATCTCACCCACAGACCACCGTAGTGCGTTGATTGTTTTTTGTGGATCAGTAATTACGGGGGTTAATAAATACGGAATGCCGTTATACAGGCTCAACTCAACACGCTTAGGGTCAACCATAATAAACTTAAGCTCATCTGGGTTGTTCGCATACAACAAACTAACAATCAACGTATTGATACAAACAGACTTACCACTACCCGTCGCACCTGCGATTAAGAGATGCGGCAGTGTATCAAGTCCAATAGTCCATACCTTACCAGCTACATCCTTACCCAGTCCCATCGGTAGCGCAGCCGAGCAGGTGACAAAATCTTTTGAATCAACCACTTCACGCAAGCTAACCGTAGCAATGCCTTGATTAGGCACTTCAATACCGACCAATGACTTACCAGGAATTGGCGCCTCAATACGAATGGGATGAGCAGCCAGTGCAAGCGCAAGATCATTTGTTAATCCGACAATTTTTGCCAACTTCACACCTTCAGCTGGCTTAAGCGTATACTGGGTTACTGTTGGACCAATACTTACTTCACCCATATCAACATCAATATTGAATTGCTCAAACGTGCGTCTAATCTTTTCTTTCACACTATCTATATCACCACTCGTTGGCTTTGAGGATGTATTTTTGAGTAATCTTGGCGGCAATTGAATATCAACATGCTCCTCTGCAGTCAATACTTTCGCACCTTCCAATACAGCACTCGCAGCTGCTGCTGGTACACTTGGTGACGAGGTTGCAGCTCCTACTTCTTCTGCATCATCAACTACTTCCTCAGCTTCATCGCCATCATCATACAACGCTTCTTCATCTTCATACACTTGCTCACTGTCATCATCTTCATCTTCAAAAACCTCTTCAGCCAAATCCTTATTAAAGACCCAACTTGTTAAACGGGCCCATACATTCGCAGTTTGATTGCCTGTTGATCTGATTGCATGAAGTGAAATATTAAATGTTAAAAAAATACCAATAACAAGCAACCCAATTAATAGAACGAGCGTCGCCCAAAAATCCATTATTCGAAGCAATACATAAGACGCAAACCACCCAACATACCCTCCGCCTTGCTCAGCAGCCAAAATGACACTGCCAGATTCCTCAATTGGGATCGAAACATGAAACAACCCCGTATACCCAAGAACAAACAAACCAATACCGAGATAATTCATGCCAGTAAAATGGTATCGCTCTGGGTGAATCAACAACACACCAAGCGCAGCCATGAGAACAGGAATAGCTGCGTAGCCAACACCAAAGAGTATTTTCATGCCTTTGACCAACACAACCCCAAACTGTCCAGCAAGATTAAACATTGATAAAAACATAAGAATCGCCAAACACAGCAACCCAATAACAAGGACGCTCTTTTTAGTTTCAGAGCTAAGAGAAAAAATCGACTCTTCTTGAACAACAGTTTGCTTGCGAGGACGCCCTCGCTTAGATTTTTTAGCCATGATTAGGGGAAAATTGATGTTTTTTACTCTTTGTATTGTACCATATTTTATACTTTTTAAAAAACCTATATCAGACCAACTGAACACAAAAACTACTCATTGACAATGATTGTTGATTTACGTAAGCTAGAGATATATTATTTTCGAACCTTACAATCATACCAAAAGGAGTTACCATGATTTCAGTCATTTTCAACTCACTGTATATTGTCGGACTCACTGCCTGGGTTGTCTTCTGGGTCAACAAATGGGGAGCAGCATATACAACTGGAAGCTGGAAGCCAAATTTTGTATACACGGTAGTCATGCTACTTGGCGGTACAGTTGTCTGGCCGTTAGCAGCGATTGCGCACCATATGATAGCCGCTCACGAAGCGTTGCGTTCACTAACCCATCACATCATAACCTAATGGAGTGTTCATGAATCTGAAGGAATACCTCGCCGCCAAAAACAATATTAGCCAGCTCTCGCTCGATCCCATAGTCATGCAATTTAATTTACTCACAGGACTCGGCCTCACAACCAATATGCTTGAGCAACTTCATCAACCTGTGGGCACGCTAAACAAACTGCACACCATCATACAACATAGACTTTGGGGACACTCCTGGACTGAGCAGTCAAAACACACAGGTCAACACAGCTACTGCATTCTCTTGAGAACCAAAGCTCTTGCAGATAGCGTATGTATTGAAACCACATACCGATCAGACAAAAATGATCTAACGCCTGCAGACACCATCAAACAAGCGCTACTGCTACTGAACCTCCTGATTGAAATGCCAAGCATCGGCAACAACAAGACTGCAACAACATGGTCGTATCACAATCAACCCTAAAAACCAGACACCACTTGCGTGGTGTTTTATTGACAGTCTGCTGTTGATTGACTATTATTAAATTCCTCTTTAATAACTATATACGCATACCTTCATCAAAAGGAGCCACATGAGCACACCTGATCTCACAGAAGCAATACGTCGCGCGAGAGGATCTAATCTCAAAAAATTGCTTGAACATTTCTCTCGTGCAATCAACATCAATCTTAAACGAGAGCAAATTCTAGCTGCTGCGGTTCAACCGCGATTACTCGGTGATGAACAACATCCTCATGAAGTTATCCCAGGTAAGCTTTGGGTATTTGTAGCACAACAGCACAATACCAGAACTCTAGGTCTTCGGATTCAACTGGAAAATGGTCTTATGTATGAAACCAAACGAACAATGCAACTAACACACCAACATGCTCGACAAGAGCTCTTGCACATAGTGTTAGTCACTGCCATTTTTCTTTCCAAAAATCAGCACATGCTCCTGGTAGGCACACCGGCCAACTACTGGCACCCTGAACTATAAACACAACAACACCTCACGCAAGTGAGGTGTTTTTATTGCGTACTTGTTATTGTGCGACTATTCTACGTCGTAACCAGTTCCAGCTGGAATCAAACGACCAATAATAACATTTTCTTTTAATCCCTTGAGCGTATCGATCTTTCCGGTTACCGCAGCGTTAATGAGCACTTTAGCTGTTTCTTGGAAAGAAGCGGCAGCAAGCCATGAGTCTGTTGACAATGAAGCCTTGGTAATTCCAAGTAACAAGTAATCTCCCGTAGCCAATGCTCCCTTTTTACCAACCTCATTATTTGCCTCACGGAACGTAGACAATTCAATCACATCACCAGGCAACAATGCTGTGTCACCTGGATCTTTCACCATTACACGAGACATCATTTGTTTAATAATCACCTCAATATGTCGATCATTAAGTTTTTGACCTTGTGATGAATAAATATGTTGAATTTCTTTCAAAATATATTTCTCAACTGCGTGCTTGCCTTTGATCTCATACAGCTCCTTCAAATTCACACTACCATCTGACAACACATCCCCAACACTCACCAAGTCACCATCCTCTACTGCCAAACCGTAGCTAAGCGGAATCAAGTACTCTTGGGTACCGCCTTTTTCTCCAGCAAACACCATATGACTTTCATCATCAGCCAATTTAATTACACCAGTGAATTTTGCTTTATATTTTTTGTCTGATGTTGAGAATAAGGTTGCTCCTTGCTCTACTTTGTCACCATCTTTAACTTTGAGTTTGACCATTGAGAACGAAGCAAGATCAAACTCTTCCTTTTGCGACTCGTCAAATGTAATAGTCACGACGTGGTATTTATCTTCACGCTTAGTCGAAACAACTCCGCGCACATCTGAAATATATGCTGCTTTTTTCGGAGTGCGTACTTCAAACAATTCTTCAACACGTGGCAAACCTTGCGTTACATCAGACTCACCAGCAACACCACCTGTATGGAATGTACGCATCGTCAGCTGTGTACCAGGCTCACCAATACTTTGCGCTGCAATAATACCAACTGATGTTCCCATAGCGACCGGTTTATTGAACGCGAGATCGTACCCGTAACACTTACTACACAAACCACGAACAGACTGACAAGTCAATACTGTCCGCACACGAGCTTCGGTAATATCAGACTTCTTAATCGCACTATACTCTGCTTTGCCAATATATTCACCTGCTTTTGCCAAAACCTTACCTTTTGATGACTTGATATCATCAAGCGCAATTCGACCAAATAATCGATCAGGCAATTCTTGTCCCATTTCATCAGATTTTTCTTTATACAATGTCACACCCTCTGTATCACCACAATCCTCTTCTGAGATAATAATATCTTGCGCAACATCTACCAAACGACGGGTAAGGTATCCTGCATTAGCTGTTTTCAGCGCTGTATCAGACAAACCTTTACGAGCGCCGTGGGTAGAAATAAAGTACTCAAGTACGTCACACCCTTCGGTAAAGTTACTTTTTACTGGCAATTCAATAATATCACCAGACGGATTGTTCATCAGTCCGCGCATACCAATCACCTGAGTTAACTGACCAATAGAACCACGAGCACCAGAATCAATCATCAACATTGCTGGGTTGTGCGGATCGATTTCTTCTTGCGTCACTGCAGTTACTTTATCTTTTGTTTCAGTCCAAATTTCAATCACTTTCATTTTGCGCTCGGCGTCAGTCAACAAGCCCATCTCATATTGCTCGAGTACTGTTGCAATATGACTCTCTGCCTCTTCAACCAATGGCTGCTTTCGTTCTGAAACAAACAAGTCACCCATACCCCACGACAAACCAGACTGCGTAATGAACTCATATGTCATTTCTTTAATGTCATCAAGTACATGTGCAGCTGGCTCCATCCCAATAACGTCAATACAATGCGCGGTTATTTCCTTAAGCTTTTTCTTGCCCACTGCCTCATTGTAAAACCCAACTTCATCAGGAATCACTCGATTAAAGAGCAGTCGTCCAGCCGAACAAACGATCAGCTCGCCATTATATCGAACACGGATCGGTTCTTGCAACGTAATAGTTTTGAGCTCATATGCTAGCAATGCCTCTTCCTGTGATGCATAATGCTTGAGTTTCTTTTCATCGATCTCCTCACCCTCGTATTTGAGCACTGTCATATAGTACGCCCCCAACACAATGTCTTGCGCTGGTGATACAATCGGATCTCCAGTTGCCGGACTCAACAAATTCTGCGTTGAACAAATCAATTCAGCTGCTTCACGTTTTGATTCATTGGTCAACGGAACATGTACAGCCATCTGGTCACCGTCAAAGTCAGCATTAAAGGCTGGACAGACAAGTGGGTGAAGCTTAATCGCCTTACCTTCAATCAAGATAGGTTGAAACGCCTGAATACCAAGTCGATGCAGAGTAGGCGCACGGTTTAAGAGCACATGTGAATGCTCAGTAATTTCTTCTAAGATATCCCAAATATCAGCGTGATCACCTTCAATGTATCGATTAGCACTGCGTACATTATGCACTATCTCTCTGTTAATCAACTCTGAAACAACGAACGGTTTGAATAGCTCAAGCGCCATAATCTTTGGCAAACCACATTGATTCATACGCAGATGCGGTCCAGCCACAATCACTGAACGCCCTGAATAATCAACACGTTTACCAAGCAAGTTTTGTCGGAATCGACCTTGCTTACCTTTGAGCATATCTGCAATTGACTTAAGCTGCCGCTTTTGCCCAGTTGATGCAGTCACTGTCTTACCATGTCGAGCACTGTTATCAATCAATGCATCAACAGCCTCTTGCAACATTCGTTTTTCATTTCGTTGAATTACTTCTGGCGCATTCAACTCAATCAATCGTTTCAAACGATTATTTCGATTAATCACTCGTCGATACAAGTCATTCAAATCAGACGTAGCAAATCGTCCGCCATCCAAAGCAACCATCGGTCGCAAATCTGGCGGAATAACAGGAATTTCAGTCATAATCATCCACTCAGGCCGAGCTTCGTTTTTAATGAAGCTTTTGACTAACTGCAATCGCTTAAATAACTTTCTTTTTTTGACACCTTGGCTCGTAGCAGTCAGTTCTTCAAGTTCAGTCGCCAGCACCCCAAGATCAATCGCGCTCAACAACTGATGCACAGCTTCGGCACCAATACTTGCGGTGAACACATGCCCGTATTTCAGTGACAAGTCTTGGAACAAACTTTCAGATACAATTTGCTTTACATGCAAACCATTGAGTTCCTTCAGCGCTGTATCACCAGCAAGCTTTAATTCTTCTTGTTTCTTTTCATACTTGTCTACAATCACCGCCTCTTTTGCTTCGTACTCTTGTACTACAGTCTCTTTGTCTGTTTTTGCATCACCTTCGACTTTTGCCAATGCCTGTGACTTATTTTTGTTCAACTCCTTCAGCTCTTGTTCTTTATTACCCTTCAACTGCTTTTGTTTTGCTACTAGCTCTTCTTCAATTTGCTCAACTGTTTGTGCTTTCAAATCTTCATTCACATCAACAATAACAAAACTTGCAAAGTAAATAATTTTTTCCAAATCCTGAATTGATAAATCAAGCATTAAGCCGATTTTTGATGGAATGTTGCGCAAGAACCAAATATGTGAAACTGGAGCTGCTAAGCTGATATTACCCATTCGCTCACGACGAACCAATGACCGAGTTACTTCCACACCACATTTATCACAGACAATACCTTTGTATCGAATGCGCTTATACTTTCCACAGTAACACTCCCAGTCTTTCACTGGACCAAAAATTCGTTCACAAAACAAGCCATCTTTTTCTGGTTTTTGAGTTCGGTAATTAATTGTTTCAGGTTTCAAAACCTCACCGTGCGACCATTCTTTAATGGTATCAGGCGAAGCTACTCGCAAACGAATCGCATCAAACTCGAGCGAGTGTGATCGT
>JAUIEQ010000103.1 GCA_030429785.1 bacterium | reverse complement strand
CGTTTCAAGGATTATATATCAATTCCAAAACCAAACGGCTACCGCTCGCTCCACACCACTGTCTTTGCTGATAATGGACAAATTATTGAAATACAAATTCGCACCAATGAAATGCATGACCAAGCTGAATATGGAATCGCAGCTCACTGGCACTACAAAGAAAAAGGATCTGTCAGCTTGCCAAAAGAGCAACTCAAATGGATTGAAGAAATTTTATCAATCCAAAAACGAGTCAAAAATAACGAAGAATACCTCAAAGAAATTAAACTTGATGTTTTTTCTGATCGACTGTACATCTTTACGCCAAATGGAGATGTAATCGAGCTACCAGAAAAAGCTACGCCAATTGACTTTGCATATCATGTCCATACATGGATCGGCAATCATTGCATTGGAGCAAAAGTCAATGATCAAATCACACAACTTGATAGCCAACTCAAAAGTGGCGATGTTGTTGAGATTATCGTTGACAAAAACCGGAAACACCCATCAGAAGACTGGCTTGAATTTGTTACCACGAGGACAGCTCGAGAACATATAAAAACCGGACTCAAAAAATCCGGTCGTAGCCTGTTTAATTTTGACCTCCCAGGACTTCGCAAAAACTAACCAAGGTCATCTGGATGACTCAACCGCTCGATCAATGCATCAAGCTCTTCTGGAGCGTAGTACTCGATTGTCACCTTACCTTTGCCAAGCTTATCTGCAATCAATACCTTAGTCCCAAGGAGTGACTGCAGTACTTTTTCTTGATGCTTGATCTTTGGATCTTGTGCCTTTCTGATATGCGTTTTGACTGCTACGCCCTTCATTTCTTTGACGTTCACGCTTGTATCTCGAACACTCATATTTTGACGCATAATTTTTTTTGCCAGCACCAGTTGTTTTTGAGGACTCTCTAGTTCCAGCAACACCTTGGCATGACCAGTGGTTAACTTCCCATCTCGCAACCAGTTTTGAATATCATCAGGCAACGTTAGCAAACGCAACATATTAGCTATTTTTGACCGGGACTTGCCAACACGATTTCCAATATCTTCTTGTTTGATATTGAACTCATCATGCAACCGTTTGTATGAGAGCGCTTCTTCAATAGGGTTGAGCTCTTGCCGTTGAATATTTTCTATCAGTGAAAGCTCGAGCTGTTGTTGTTTTGTAACATCTCGAATCAATGCAGGAACTTGTGTGAATTCGAGAAACGTAGCAGCCCGAAGTCGCCGCTCACCTGCAATCAATTCATATCCATCATCTGTTGGCGAAACCACAATCGGCTGTAATATACCATGCTCTTTGATCGACGCAATCAAATCTTCCAACTTATTATGATCAAACTGAGTTCGCGGCTGATACGGATTTGCTTTTATTTTTGACACTTCAATATGCGCCACTCCCGAACTAACAACTGGCGCAGCTGATGCAGTTACATCATCAGATCCAGCCGGACCACTCCATACTTGGCGGGCTTGTTGCTTGATAGTAGAGTCTTTTTTTGTATCTGGGATCAATGATGCTAACCCTCGACCCAGTCCTCCTGGTTTAGTAGACATGGAAAATCTAAAATATCAATATTATTCAAAATGTAATAAGACTTCTTTGGCCAATCGCTCATAAGCCTTTGCTCCTCGGCTTCCGGGATCATACAACACAATTGGCTGTCCATAGGATGGTGCCTCGGCAAGACGGACATTTCTCGGAATAACAGAACGAAAGATTCTATTAGGAAAATAACCATACAATTCTTGCATAACTGATTTTGACAATCGATTACGCTGATCATACATAGTGATCACAGCACCCAAAATAGATAAGTCTTGATGCAAATGATTTTGTATCAAATGAATTGTATGCAACAACTGCCCAAGCCCTTCAAGCGCATAATACTCTGCCTGCACTGGTATCAATACATCGTCAGCCGCGACCAGACCATTGATTGTCAACAATCCAAGTGAAGGCGGGCAATCAATCAAAATAAAATCGTACAACGGACGAAGTGCATCAACTGCTTGTCGTAGCCTATATTCGCGACTATCAAGATTGACCAACTCAATCACTGCGCCTGCCAAATCTGTGTGTGAAGGCACTGCATGCAAACCATCAACTTGAGTTGGCTTAACCGTATTACTTGAGCCAGACGGCTCAAGCAAAGCATGATACACATGCGTATCACTTTCAGTAAGTGTCAAACCAAGTCCCGAAGATGCATTAGCCTGCGGATCAATATCAACAATCAATACTTTTTTACCATGATTAGCAAGATACGCCGCCAGATTCACTGAAGTCGTTGTCTTGCCTACACCACCTTTTTGGTTCACTAATGCTAAAACGTGTGCCATAATATTACATAACAGTGTCACAAGTATACCACATATACATATTTTATACCCAAAAAATAAAGCACATAAACATCGTAGCATGTCTTGCGCTCTTATCTATCTATATATTGAAAATCAACTTAGACTTAACTAACAGAGATGAGCTCTAGTCCAATTTCATTGCCGTTAGGCAACAAAACATGAGCCACATCACCAATATCTCCACCAATAATAGCTTGTGCAATTGGCGAGTTAAAAGAAATGTGCCCTTTGGATGGATCTGTTTGATCAGGCTCGACTATTGTGAATAATTTTTCTTCACCATTGAGCTTGACGGTCACATTTGATCCTGCTGTTACGCCGGACATATATTTTGGGTGATTAATACTTAAAAACAAAAACCCAACGGCTATGTCGTTGGGTTAAAAATGGTTTCATGAGATGGAACAATCAATCCAAACATTACTGTTTGGCATGATGCCTTGCTTGTGCAAATTGTTCGATCTAACAAAATCATTTGTATTTTTGATTATGTTTGTATAATACAATATGTAAATAAAACAATCAAGTATATTATACATATTCTATAGTTAGCAAAAAAGTATGTTCAAGATAACTAAACTTTACTAAATTAGTAAAGCTGTAATTATACACAGACAGACTTATCCACAACTATTAGTTGCCTTTATGTTACAAAAAGCTACTATTAAACTAGGCTACTTTAGTAAAGTTTATTTTTTGCTAGCCTTTTTTATTTACAAAACTTTTTGTATAATAAAGCTTTTGCAACCACATACATTATTATAGCTTATTACAAAAATTTATGCTCAAAGACAACCTTGTTCAACTTGGTCTTACTGAAAATGAAGCCAAGACATACATTCACCTACTCCAGAATTACAAAGCCAAAGCTTCTGAAATTGCCAAGTTTTTGGAAGTCACCCACCCTGCTGCTAAAAAAATATTAGATAGTTTGATTTCAAAAAGAATTATCCGTGCACAAGAATACGGTAAGACTACATTTTATTTTCCTGAAAAAAGCAAACAGCTAGTAAACTACATTGAGTTTGAGAATGAAAAAATACTTAACGAGCGAAAAAAGAAACTTGACTTAGCAAAAGAAACTAACCATTTGATTGAAGAAACGAGTACTGTAAGCAAAGAAGTTAACACTGATATAAAGTTTTACAAAGGCAAGGAAGGAATAGAGCAGCTAGCCAAAAATATGTCTAAAGCTCAAAACAAAACTATTCGACAATTTTGGGATTCTGATTTAATCCTATACAGCAATGAATCTGACAAAGCAAAATATCGAAAGCTATATTCGGATAATGGCATTTCATTTGATTCAATCTTTACATCTAATAAAAATAAAGAGTATTCAAAAGAAGCCCTGAGACTTCCTAAGGACAAAACATTTTTCCCAACAGCAGAAATGGTTATTTTCGATGACAAATCAGCCTTTATCTTTGTAACAGAT
>JAUIEQ010000102.1 GCA_030429785.1 bacterium | reverse complement strand
TTGTGTTGGTAGACAAGCATGTACTTAAAGTCCTGATATGAAAACGGTGAAATGCTTTGATGACTTTCAAGTACATGCTTGTCTACCAACACAACAACCGGTGTTTGGTATTTTTCTGCCAAGTTAAAGGCCTGCATAGTCATATGAAAACATTCCTCAACATCACCAGGCGTCAACACAATTCGAGGAAAATCACCTTGATGTGCATGCATCACAAACCGCAAGTCACCCTGCTCCGTCCATGTTGGCACTCCAGTTGCCGGACTGCCCCGCATACCTTCAATGATCACCACCGGAGTCTCAGTGATTCCAGCCAACCCATACCCTTCCGCCATCAAACAAAATCCACCACCAGAAGTGGCTACCATTGAGCGCGCACCAGCATGCGCAGCACCAAGCGCCATATTAATGGCTGCGATTTCGTCTTCAGGTTGTTTGTAAATAAAACCAAACTGCTCTTGATGTGGTGCTAAGTGGTGCAAAATATTTGATGTAGGCGTCATTGGATAAATAGCCGCAAACTGCATACCAGCCGCAATAGATCCAAGCGCAATAGCCTCATTACCAGTTATGACCAACTGCTCTCTTTCAGTAAATGGCTTGAGAATAGTTTTGCGTGCAGCTGCATACTCTTTGACAACATAGTCATATGCTGCGCGCGCTACTGCATGATTTCGCTTAACCACTTCTTGGCTTTTGTCACCAAATTCTTGCGCAATTTCTTCAAGCAACAACTCTAAATTCCCCCCCAAAAAAGCAAGTGTCGCCGCAAGCGCTGCTGTATTGCGCATCTTAAACGACTTGCCAAGTTCTTTTGCAATTGCATTATACGGAACTGCGAACGCGTTACATTGAGATGAAATCTTACTACAGTCAATTTTTTGATCTGGATCATACAACACTCCTGCACCTGGTGTGAGCTCATGCTTGTGCAGATCAACTGTTTGTTGATTCATAGCAATCAAAAAATCCGTATGCTGTCGTGGCGCTCGCACCGGCTCCACCCCAACATGCACTTGCATGACATTGTGCCCACCACGAACAATCGATGGATACTCAGAATAATCAAACGTATAATATCCTGAACGTGATGCAATTTTTGCAAACAACAAACCGGTTGACATAATGCCAAATCCGGCTTCACCTCCAATTTTGAACGTAAATGGTTTCATGTGAGTAGTATAGCATATTTTTTCTGTTTCTTTTACAAATGGCATTGAGTAACTTATTTTCTTTTTAAGAAAAATAAACAAGCAATATATGAAAAAATAAAAACCCCAGAAACTCTAGGGTAATTTGTTGATGATTGACGGATAGGCTTCTTTGATTTGAGAGGGAATGTCTTGCAAAGCGACGTGTATGCGTTGTTGCAAAAACTGCAACAGCACTGTGGGATCCAGTCCCAACAACTCAGGCATTATTCTGGATGATTGAATATCAAAAAATGTTACTGCGTGTTCTAAAAAGTTATTAGTAATATCTTGGTAGCGCACAAAATGATATATTTTTTTGTAAAAAACTGGCTTACCAAGATGTTTCCCATATTGTTCCATTGCTGCAACAATAGCATCAATCTCTTGCAAAAACCGAGGTAACGCATCCAAACGTTTTGGCTTGAGCAATTCAGCAACTATCCTGATCTTTTGTGCAGAATGTTGATTCGCCCACCTGAGCCTGTTCAATGTTTGCGCATCTACTTGCAATGTCTGTAGCACTTTGAAATACCACAAAAAAACTTCGTAATGTTTTTTGTACATGGCGTAGTACCACTGATCCTTTTGTGCCATTACGTTCTCCTTATGCAATTGTGAATGTATGAATATTGAACTAGCGTAACTAATATGTAAGTACGTGTCAAATAGTATTATTGCTTATCAGCCTTGCAACACATTGGACATGTTTCACACAAAACTTTGCCATGGCGAAATACGCGCAGTGCTTTAAAAAATGGTAATACACTTCGAAACACATGCCAGTCAAGCAATCGTCGATGCAGCCAACCATGATATCCATAATACCGAATATTGTTTTTGAGCACTGCTGCCCAACCAGGACCAACAGGAATAGCATACTGCGGTGCAGTGCAATCATACGACGGTACTTTTTTTCCTCTCATCTGCGCAGCCAAAAATGCACCAACAAACATCCCATCATACAAAGCTGTTTGTGCCATACCAGAATACTGAGTTGCCGCCCCGTCACCCAAGACATATACATGATCTTGAGCTTGTAAATACTCATTCACAATCACCCGACCTCGCACATCAACTGTCAAACCAGCTTGTTTATATAACACATTCCCCTGCACACCTGCTGCCCAAATGACTGTTTTGGCTTGTACGTTCATGTCATCCAAGTACAAACGCTCAATGTCTTTTTTGACCACTCGTTTATTCAAAAACACGTGCACACCAAGGCTCTGTATACGTTGCAAAATACGCTCACTCATTGCCGGCGGCATTTGCGGAACCAAACGATCAGCTGCTTGAATCACATCAATCGTAATCAACCCCGGATCGACTCCGTGGCTTCTGGCTAACTTTTTTGTATACACCGAAAGCTCGGCTGCAGTTTCTGCACCAGTTGCTCCACCGCCAACTACCACAATATGCGTTGCACATGCGGCATCGTGTCTATCTGCAGCCACACAAGTATCAAATTGTTGATGCAAATGACGTTTCAAACGCAGCGCATCATGAATTGAGCTGATAGTGAACGTATAGTCTCGCAATCCAGGAATATCATAATACGTAACCTGACTACCAAGTGCTAACACGACGTCATCGTATTGATACACACTAGCTGATTGTCCGGTTATTGTTTTATCAGCACAATCAATTTCTACAATGGTGTCGTGAATCAACTCAACACAATCATACGGAGCAAAAACTTCTGAAAGCGGAATACACACCTCAAGTGGTGACCGTCCTGTAATGACTCGATACAATGCACCATGATATTCAAAATGAGTTTTGCTGCTGATCAGGCGAATACGAACATCAGGCAATTTTTTTTTGGCAAGTGCCATAGCACAAGCAACACCACCAAAACCTCCGCCAACAATCACGATAGTTTTCATACATTACGTAGTAATAATTTTTCCATCAACTGCCCATGCTGCCTCACGCGTTGCGATAACAGGATTGATTTCGATCTCAGCAATGTCATCAACATGATACATGATAGTTAACAACTGTTGCATGAGTGTGACCACTGCATCGCGATTAATGACCGTGCCTCGATATGAATCCAAGATAGTTCCTGCTGCTGAACGACTCATCAGCTCTTCGATATCAAAAATAGTTTTTGGCTCAATTGCCATAGCAATATCATGCACCAGCTCAACATACTGCCCGCCCATACCAAACACAGCCACAACACCAAACACTGGATCGCGCTTACACCCAAGTAACAACTCGACTCCACCGATGATGTGCTGTTGCGCGACAATACCAACAGACTCGTGTAACTTTTCCTCAGCTCGTTGCTGCGCTCTTGTTATTTGTTGCCATGCTTTTTGCAAGGCTTGAGCATTTGCTATGTTAGCCATAACACCTGCGTGCTCGGTTTTGTGTAATAACTTTGGTGAATATAATTTAAAAACTAACGGAAAACCATGGTGGTCAGCAAAATGCTGCGCAGCTGCCAAATCATCAACTGATTGCATTGCTGCGGTTTTGCAACCAACTAGTTCAAGCACCTCCTGCGCCTCAAGACTTGTGCACGTTCTATGTTCTCGACGTTGCGCTCCAACCAATACCTGTCGAATATTTGCAACAATGTCCGTAGCAAG
>JAUIEQ010000101.1 GCA_030429785.1 bacterium | reverse complement strand
CATAGCAACAACTGGCACAATCAAATGATAAAATTCGAATAATCTGGTACACTTATTATTAGTTACCAGTTTATTTTTTTATACATGTATCTTGAACACTTGACACTCAATGGCTTCAAATCATTTGCCAACAAAACCACACTAGACTTCAAACCAGCTATTGCACACGGACGTGCTGGCATCACAGCCATTGTCGGTCCTAACGGGTCTGGAAAATCAAATGTTGTTGATGCGATGCGATGGGTCCTTGGTGAACAAAGCAGCAAACAACTACGCGGTAAAAAATCAGGCGATGTTATTTTTGCAGGCTCAGACAAAAAATCACGTGTTGGCGCTGCTCGAGTCAGCCTCAAACTCAACAACGAAGATAGTGCTATTGATATTGATTATTCAGAGGTAGAGCTCACCCGAGAGCTCTTTCGAAGTGGTGAAAGCGGCTATCTCATCAATGAACAAAAAAGTCGATTACAAGATATTCATTATCTGCTCGCCCAAGCGCATATTGGCCAGCGCTCTTATACAGTTATTGGCCAGGGAATGATCGGCAAAGTACTTAACAGCACACCGCTTGAACGCAAAGAATTCTTTGATGAAGCAGCTGGCATCAAACAATACCAAATCAAAAAAGACAAAGCCGTCACCAAGCTCAGTACTGCACGTGACAACCTCCAATCTGCTCAATTGCAACTGTCCGAAATAACTCCTCGACTCAAATCACTTGATCGGCAAATGAAGCGATTTGCTGAACGAGAACATATTCTCGGCGAACTCGATCAAAAGCTAACGCTGTTCTATGCGATTCAGTGGCAACAATTAACTGAGTCAATGCAGGCAGAACTTGATCGCAAACTAGCACTCGAACAGCAACGAGATGCATTTCAAACAGAGATTACTACCTTACAAGCAGACATGGCAGAACTTGCTACGAATGACCAGCTTAATGAATTGACCACTTTGCAACAACAACATAAACAACTGTTATACAAAAAAAATGAGCTTACCCGAGAACGCGCTGAATGGCAAGGTCGACTGGATGCACATTGGTCGCAAAGCGGCGAACACTCATTGATCATGTACCAACAACAAGCTGACGCTCTAGAACGTGATATCACTGCAATCAAGCAGGAGCTTACCGCAACATATGAGACAGTTACCACAACCTCAACTCGAGAGCAACAACTCTCCAAACAATACAAAGAGCTGCTCGAAAAAATTAGCCAAGCTCGTGAAAAACTGTTTACACATATTGATCCACACAATGAAAATGCAGTCCAATCACTCATGGAACTTCGTGCAACGCTTGATGGGATTGTAGCTGACTTTGAACAACAACTCACAGCAATAACTACTGAAACAAACACCTCTCAGCTAAAAGAACAATTACAAACCATTGTGAGCAAATTCAGACACAGCATCAAGCAACTTCCAGAAAACAATAATCGCAAAGAACTATCAACATGGCGCGAACGTCTTGTTACTCATGAGCAACAAAAAGCAATATTGGATACTGACTTACTTGAGCTTCGCAGTCAAATCAAGTTTCTCACACAACGAAGACAAGCACTCACCAGCTCAATCACTGATAAGGAACAAGCTCTTGGACAACTTCACCAACAACTCAACCAAGCAAAAGACAACAGCACTCCAGACCAACAACAGTCGGAAATCGCTAAACGGCTTGAGGATTTAGACACAAAACGAACAGCGCTTGATGAATCAATTACACAACTCGAACAACAAATTGCTGACATATCCGCTCATGAACAAGGCAAAAAACAAGCTCTTTTTGAACTGCAGCAACAAGGATCCCAAAAACAACAAGAGCTCAACTCAATCAGTCAGCACATTACCACACATGAGATACAACTTGCCAGAATCCAAACCAAGCAAGAAGATCTGAAGCATGCTAGTACACAAGATTTTTCTGAAAGCTGGAATGATCTCACCGACTCCTGGACCAACTACTCACTGCCAAGCGATCACAACCTCGCTCAGCTCGAACAAGATATTCAGCAACTCAAACGAAAAAAAGAACTGATCGGCGCAATTGATGAAGAAACACGTCAAGAGCATACCGAAACCAAAGAACGACATGAATGGCTTACCGCCCAAACAACTGATCTTGACGAAGCGATTGGATCATTAGAACATATCATCGCTGACCTAGATAAAAAAATTGATACACAATTCAGTGCGAATATAAAAAAAATTAATGAAAAATTTTCGCATTATTTTGCAGTGCTCTTCAATGGCGGCAAAGCAGAACTACAACTCACTACCCAAGACACCTCCTCAGAAAACGAAGACGAAGCAACCAATCAAGTTATTACTGGAATCGAAATAGCAGCCACACCTCCCGGTAAAAAACTGCAAAGTATTTCGGTGCTATCTGGCGGAGAAAAAGCCCTTACGTCAATTGCGTTGATTTGCGCAATTATTGCGAACAACAACTCACCATTTGTCGTGCTGGATGAGGTTGACGCAGCACTTGATGAAGCTAACTCCGCACGATTCGCAAGTATTCTCGAAGAACTGTCAGACAAAACACAATTTGTGGTTGTAACTCACAACCGAGCAACTATGGAAAAAGCTCAACTGCTCTACGGTGTTACTATGGGCGATGATGGCGTCTCAACATTGCTCTCGATCAAACTTGAAGAAGGTCAGCGCTTTGCTAACAGATAATCATCCGGCGCCACAAAGCGTGACAGACAAAAAACCCGCGCTTATTGCAACGGGTTAATAATGTACTACTCCACTTGTTCCATAGTCAATTTTGGTGCTATTGGCGCGGTTAATTCAAGCTCAACTGCGCCATCATTGATTTTTTTCACCTTGTAATAAAACGTAAAAATCTGGGTCTCAGCATACTGATTACCAACAAACTCATCCGGAACATATTGAACTGGGTACACATAAAAAATTGCCCCCAGTGCTTAGTATTCTCACCACTCTCCGCATACACTCTTTCTTTTTTTAATACAATCATCACCTTCGCGGTATCAGAATTGTTATGATACAATGAGCTGCCAATAATCTTGACATCAAATGTACCCAAGCGCTCAACTTCCGGATCAACAGTAGTGCAGCTAGTCAGAACAAGCAAAACCACAACAACCAACAAGTACCTCATATGATTCCTCCTGTAGAATAGGTTATATGTAAGCTAGTAATGAACTCAATAGAACAGCATAGCTTACATACCCAAAAATATCAAGCAATCAAAGCAGCTATTGACAATATGCTACTATTTTATTACTATAACAGTGCTCTTTCTGCTTGTAGAAGCAGATTTTACTTTGAAGTAAATCCGTCACAGACTACTCACAAGTAAAGTAATTTATTATAACGTATGGTAAGTATCAAATTAGCGCGATTCGGAAAACGAAAGCAACCGAGCTACCGAATCATTGTTACAGAAAAACACAAAGATCCATTTGGTGACTATCTTGAATCAATTGGGCATGTTAATTATTTTGGTGGTGAAAAAAACATTACCATCAACAAAGAACGTGCTGAATATTGGCTCAGCGTTGGCGCACAACCAACCGCAACAGTTCACAATCTTTTTGTAGCTGAAGGAATCAGCAAAGACGCTAAACGAAAACCTGATGGTGTTCGCAAAAGCAAAAAAGAACTAGCAGCAGAAGCTGCAAAAGCAGCTGAGGAAAAAGCTGCAGCTGAAGCAGCCAAGGCAGAGGCAGAACAAGCAGCAGAGCAGGAATCAGCTGAAGAAACTCAATCATCAGAAGCACCTACTGAAACAAACAAGGAAGAAGAAACTACAGAAAAAAAAGAGGAAGCTGACACGCCGA
>JAUIEQ010000100.1 GCA_030429785.1 bacterium | reverse complement strand
ACATATGTGACAATGGCAACAAAGACAAAAATCGATACCAAGACTCTATGCGTATATGGCTGGTGACTTGCTGGAGATTCGCAATAATATTTTTATGCGTCAATATGACACCTTTAGGATCACCTGTCGTCCCTGAAGTATACATAAGGTGCGCTATATCTTCTGAAGAAGCTTGGTGCCTATAATGCGAACAAGGTGCATCTGCCACCAAAAATTCAAGCTCTTCGATGGCCACTGATGCATCAATTTCCAAACGATCGACCTTATATATGCTTTGAATAATAAAAACACTGTCAGAGTGTTGCATAATAGACTGAGCACGCGCAGCATCTGACATAAAATCAACTGGGACTACTACACACCCTCGAACAACAAGCGCCCAGTAGACCACGCACCACCATGGGCTATTTGGAGCCCATATCACCACATGATCACCAGGCGCTATGCCTTGTTGCTCAAGCCACGTACTGACTTGAAGCGCTGTTATTCTCAGCCATACATACGAATATTTAAATCTTCGAACGCCAGTTCTGTATACTAAGGCAGTTGCCGAACCTCGCGTTTCAAATTCTTCAAATATCTCCAATAATGTTTGCATGAATACTAGCTATGCACTTACTCTAAAACAATTGACTCAATCACTATATCACCAAGTGGCTGGTCTTTAGCGTTACGCTCAACTCGAGAAATTGCTTCAACGACATCCATGCCCTCAGTAACATACCCGAAGTTGGTGTGGTTCCCATCAAGCCAGGGAGTAGCGGTAGCAGTAACAATAAAAAACTGACTACCATTAGTATCAGGACCCGCATTAGCCATCGCCAAAGAGCCCTTCACAAGCGGCTTGTCATTGAATTCATCATCAAATGTGTACCCCGGGCCTCCAGTTCCCCACATAGCTTTTTTAGCAACATCTTTTGACAATGGATCACCTGCCTGAATCATAAAATCCTCAATCACTCGATGAAACCGAACTTCATCATAAAAACCCTTCTCTGCTAAATCATGAAAATTTTTAACTGTCTTCGGCGATTCATTCCCATAAAACTCAACCACAATATCTCCCATTGATGTCTTAAAAGTAGCTCGTTCATATTGAAGTTTGATAGTATCTTCAGTCATTGTTGTATCATTAACCATTAATGTTTTTTCTGAACCAACCACAGGTGATTGATCTTGTTGCACAGGTTGCGATGTAGAAATGCTAGTCCGTTGGACGTTCGTACACCCAACACTCACAATCATCAACAGACTACACAATATAACTACTCGTTTCATAAAAGATAAATTAAGAAAAAAACTACTGCTCTGCAGTATTTCGTTTTGCCCACAAATTGAGTGTCCAAGAAAAAGCAACTCGTAACTTATTCACAAGACCAGGTGTTTTGAACAAATATACAGTTCGCCAAATAAACCAAGCTATAAATCCAGTCACAACTACCGATCCAATCACCCCCGCTGCTTTTCCCTTACCTAAGGAAATAAGCATACCTTTGAGCTTCATACTATAAGCGTTCATAGAAGCACCATTCACAAGCGCTGCAATATTTTGTGCAACTATGTTCGCTTGATCCGTCGCAATTTGAGCAAGCTTGGGGACTGACTTGCCATTAATAGCAACAATATCACCGAGCGCAAAAACATGTTGATCGCGAGATTGTAAATACTCATTTACAGCAACGTGATTATCTTTATCCAATAACTCTGCGGGCACGTATGATACATTTGGCACCACCCCTGCTGCCAAAATAGTTATATCAGAATCATACACCTTCCCTGCATTAGTCAGTACGCTAGTAGGAGTAATTTCAGCAACACACACATTGCCCTCCAATGGAATATCGCAAGCATTCAAGACAGCAGCTGCATATGATTGTACTTTTTTTGGATACGGTCGCAGAATCGTTTCGCTTGCGTTCAATAAACGTAATGTAAAAGAAATACTTGCATCATTTTTTTGCAATTGCTTAAGCAGCTGATCAATTTCTAATACCAACTCAATACCGGTCGGACCAGCACCAATGACATTAATTGCCACCGAATGCTTGAGGCTTTGTACTCGACTGATAATTGCTTGCTTGAGTGCAATTGCGTCAGCAATCGACTTGAGCTCAAATGCGTGCTCTATACCAGAGATATCATAATGATTAGTCACCGCCCCGGTTGCCAAAATAACATACGTGTACGGAATTGCTGCATCTTGCACCATAACTGTACGCTCAGTTGTGTTTAGCGCTGTAACTTTTCCTGAAACAAAATGAAAGTTTTTATGCTTAAAAAAACTTTCATACTCAAACACAATATCATGAGTAACCAAGTTGCCTGTCGCGACTTCATGCAGCAAGGGCATGAACGTAAAATAATTACGATCACTAACAAGCGTGACAGACAATCCAGCTCGCAATAAATGTTTAGCAGCGTACACACCACCAAACCCTCCGCCAATTATAACAACTGACTCCTGATTACTCATGAATACACTCTATAGAAGGTTGATTAATTTGACTCTTCCATCACAGCTTCTTGTCGAGCTACAACTGAAACTGAATATGTGATTTCATCCTTAATTGCTTTTTCACCCAAATTTGTAAAAATAGAGCCTGAGTCAAATACTACATCCCATTTTGTTCGATCAATAGTGAAACTTGCCTGAGCTTCAACTACACCATCCCGAACAGCAACCGTTGCAGGGAATGAAATTTGATTTGTAATACCCCGTATTGTCAAATCACCGGTCACCGTATGAGTTGCATTACCATTCACCAACGATTCTACATTTGTAATCACAAATGTGCTTTGTGGAAACTGCTCAACTGCAAAAAAGTCATCTGACTTAACATGCTCAATAAATTTACCATTGAATTCTTCGTTCTCAATAGTAGTTTCAGTAATAGTCATCATATCAAATTCAAACGTACCACCAACGATACTTTCTTGGTCTTCACTTACAACAACTGTTCCATTACTTATTGCAACTGCTCCTTCGTGCGGCGCACCAGTAATACGACCAGCTTGCCAACGCAATTCACTTTCAGTTGTTGCGACATTGTAGACTGCTCCTGCAGCCACCATTGCATCATCTTGTGAAGCAGCATCCTTATCCATCGCACCTTCATCATCCATCATGTGATCTCCTGCTGCTTTTTCCTCCATCATCATGTCATTCTGAATATCAGTGTCTTCAGAAGTAGATTGCTGTTGCAATACATTACATCCTGATAAAGTAACAAATACTGCTACTGCCAGTACGCTGATTCGTAAATATGATTGTGTCATAAGTATATATTAATTATTATCCTCCATTATAAATGTACATCCATTGTAACAAATAGCCCCTACTTAGTCTAGAAATAGCACTGTACCCAACTTATACATACCGCCAAACGACGTTTATTCACTGGTATACAAAATACTATCATCAGACAACAAAATAGCCCCATAACAACAAAATTGCTACAGAGCTATTGACTTACCTAATTACTGGATAACAAATATCGGTTAAAAAACTACGTTACACTTTTGTAATTTCAACCATGGTGAAATGCTGTCTGTGACCCTGTGTAATTTTGTACCGTGTTTTTGGCTTGTATTTGACAACAGCAACTTTACGACTACGTCCTTGTTGCACAACCTTGCCCTCAACAGCAGCCTGTAATGTTGGAGAACCAACTTCTACTGAACCACCTTTTTCATCACCTTTAAACAATACAGCGTCAAACGAAACTGTTTCACCTTCCGCGCCAAGAATTTTTTCAACTTTGATTGTATCACCTTTTTTAACTAGGTACTGCTTTCCACCTGTTTTGATAATAGCTAACATACAATACGCCAATCATTAATACTTATTATTTG
>JAUIEQ010000099.1 GCA_030429785.1 bacterium | reverse complement strand
GGGCGGGTTTTTTATCCAAAAAATATAGCATACAGGCAATTGTAGACCACTAATAACTTTTTGGTTAACAAACTACTTGTAGCCTTTGGTGCTGTATTTTGTTACAATACAACAAAGAGAAATTATATCTATCATGCCGCAACCAGCACAACATATCCCGCCAACAGTTATTGTTATTTTTGGCGCAACAGGAGACTTGGCGCGAAAAAAGCTTTTTCCAAGCTTGCTTGATTTGTACGAAACAGATCAATTGTTAACAGATTTTCGTATTATTGCGTTTACGCGTCGTGATTGGACGGATGAGGATTTTCGAGCTGATATCAAGAAGCATTCTTTCAATTCTGGAGACCATCACCACGCGCCTGATCGTATTGATGGTTTTTTGCAGTTGATTACGCATTTTAAAGGAGAGTTTGATACGGCTGATGATTTTGATGCATTGGTAACAGCGGTCAACGCGCAAGAGGCTGTCATTGGCAAGGTGTGTGATAGATTGTTTTATTTGGCAGTTCCGCCGCAGTTTTATACTCGTATTGCTGAAGCTTTGGCTGCAAGCGGTATTACAGATGAGCAGAAGCAGCAGGGTCGAAGCAGCATATTGATTGAGAAGCCTTTTGGTGAGGACTTGCAATCCGCACATGAATTGGATATGCATTTGGGAAGATTGTTTGCAGAAGAACAGTTGTTTCGCATTGATCATTATTTGGCAAAAGAGACTATCCAAAATATTTTGATGTTTCGGTTCTCTAATGCGATTTTTGCACCACTGTGGAATGCGCGTCATATTGAGTCAGTTCATCTATTGCTGTATGAAGAAAAAGGGCTTGATGGGCGTGTGACGTTTTATGATGGTGTTGGCGCGCTTCGTGATGTGGGGCAGAATCATTTGTTGCAAATGTTAGCGCTTGTTGCCATGGATGATCCAGGTGAACTGTCAACACACGCAGTTCGATTGCAGCGAGCGCGGATTTTGGAATCACTACGGTTATTCCCAGGATCAACACCAAAACGTGCACAGTACAAAGGATACGCAGCTGAGCTTGGTCTTGAGACAGACTCAACAACGGAAACATATTTCAAAGTTACTGCTGAGCTCAATACCGAACGATGGCGCGGCGTGCCATTTATTCTGGAAAGCGGCAAAGGCTTGCACACATCTGAAGTTGCGATTGTGATAAAATTTAGACCAACGCAGTCGTCAGTGTGTTCCTTGAATAACAAAGCTGACTGTGTGTACCAAAATAAATTAATCATGCGCATTCAACCAAACCAAGGCATGGATGTGTATTTTTGGACCAAGAAACCAGGGTTTGATACGACGTTAGTGGAGAAAAAACTATCATTTGATTATTACGAGACAGATGACTGGCGATCATTTCCAGATGCGTATCAGCATGTTTTGTATAATGCAATGATTGGAGAGCAGTTGTTATACCCAAGCTCCCAGGAGCAGTTGGCGCAGTGGCATTTTGTCTCACCAATTTTAGATGCGTGGCAGGAGCGGGTGTTGCATGTATATGAGCGCGGAAGCGACCCAGGAACTATTGGTGGGCTTAATTATTAGCTGGTATATATATGAAATTAGGCATGATTGGACTTGGTCGCATGGGATTGCATATGAGTCAACGACTGCATGAGCATGGTCTTACAGTGGTTGGGTATAATCGTAGTCCTGAAAAGGTTGAGCAACTCATTGAGCTTGGTGCAGAAGGTGCGTTTTCGATTGAGGAGTTACTTGCGAAGTTAGATGATAGAAAGATACTATGGCTGATGCTGCCAGCAGGAGCAGTGACTGATACAATGATACAACAGTTACTACCATTGCTATCAGCTGGCGATATTATCATCAATGGTGCGAATGCGTTTTTCAAAGAAGCGCAACAACAGTCACAATGGTGCGAAGCGCGTGGTGTGCATTTATTTGATGCTGGGGTGTCCGGTGGTGTACATGGTTTGACGCGAGGATATGCTTTGATGATTGGTGGTCCACAAGAACAGTTTGGAGTTATTGAAGATGCGGTCAAAGCTTTGGCGCCTGCAGGTGGGTATGGATATTTTGGTGAAGTTGGTGCAGGACATTTTGTCAAAAGCGTTCACAACATTATTGAGTATGTATTTTTGCAAGGGCTTGCTGAGGGGTTTGACTTGTTGTCGCGCTATCCTGGCGGGATTGACTTGTTAGCTGCAGCAAAAACATGGCAGCCAGCAAGTATTGTGTCATCTGCACTGCTTGATTGGGCAGTTGATGCGCTTGAGCAAGATGATTTTGATGAGTTATCGCCACGCATTGGCAGTGTGACGTTAGAAGAGTTAACCAAAACAGTCCAAGCAGTTGATGCAACAGATGCTGCGCAGGCATTCATGCATGCGCGTGATGTTCGGCTGTCGCCTGATGATCAATTCGTGCTTGGCAAAAAAATAATAGCTGGTATTAGACGAGAATTTGGTGGCCATGGAGTAACAAAACATAACACAGAACAATAGTATGCAAACAAATGTACAACAACTAGCAACGTTACTGCGCTATTATAGCTTGGTGGCAACAACTGCAGCAGGTTCAGGCCATCCGACGTCGTCGCTTTCGGCAGCTGATTTGATGGCAGTGTTGTTTTTTGGAGGACATTTCAAAACACGGTTACATGATCATGAGTATCATAACAATGACCGGTTAATTTTTTCCAAAGGTCATGCATCGCCATTGTTGTATGCGCTTTATACAGCAGCCGGGGTAGTCACTAAAGAAGATCTGCTAACGTTGCGAAAGATTGATAGTCGACTAGAGGGTCACCCGACTATGGAGTTTGAATACACTGAGGTTGCAACTGGTTCGCTTGGCCAAGGGTTGTCAGTTGGGGTAGGGATGGCGTTGAATGCGCAGTACTTGGATGGTGTGCCGTATCATACCTATGTGCTGCTTGGTGATAGTGAAATGGCCGAAGGGTCAAATTGGGAAGCTTTGCAAATCGCAGCTCATTACAACTTGCATCAACTGGTTGGTATTCTTGATGTGAATGGTTTGGGGCAGCGTGGTGAAACAATGGCTGCGCGTGATGTCGAGGATTACGCGAGTAAGGTTAAAAGTTTTGGCTGGCAGGCGTTGGTGGTTGATGGTCATGACTGCGCAGCAATTGATGAAGCGTATGAACAAGCGCGTCGTGAAATGAGTAAGCCGACAATGATTATCGCAGACACTCTCAAAGGCAAAGGTGTTTCATTTCTTGAAAATCAACACGGTTGGCACGGCAAGGCATTGTCTGACAAGGAATTGCAACAAGCGTTGGCTGAGCTTGGTCCGGTTAATACGCATACAGTAGCTGCTGTTGCTGAACCTGAGGATGTTACTGTTCGAGTGAGTGAACCAAAGACACTTGATGATGTGGATGTGTCATACTCAGAGCCGTTGGCAACTCGCAAGGCATATGGACATGCGTTGGTAGAAATGGCAGCGCAATTTCCCAACATGGTGGTACTTGATGCAGAGGTGAGTAACTCGACTTATGCGGAGTATTTTCGCAAGCACTACCCAGAGCGGTTTTTTGAAATGTATATTGCTGAACAAAATATGGTCGGGGTAGCAAGCGGTCTTGCGCGGCGAGGTAAGATGCCATTTGTTTAAACGTTTGCTTCGTTTTTTTCACGAGCATATGATCAAATTCGAGTGAGTCAATATTCGCTCAGTAGTATTAACTTTGTTGGATCGCATGTTGGTGTTTCAACTGGTGAAGATGGCGCAACGCAGATGGGGCTTGAGGATATTGCGCTATTTCGTTCAATCCTGGGTAGCACAGTTGTGTATCCTGCTGACCATGTATCATGTGAACAATTAGCAGTCGCTATGGCACAGCAGCCTGGTATTTGTTACATGCGAACGACA
>JAUIEQ010000098.1 GCA_030429785.1 bacterium | reverse complement strand
GGATGCAAACTAGGTGTACTCATACGCTGAGACCCTAACTGTTGCATTGCGTCATCAATATGCGCAATGATTTTTTCCCACACACGAAACCCAAGTGGCAAAAACGCATACCGCCCAGCTGCAATTTGCCGAATAAAACCACCACGAAGCAACAGCTGATGACTAGTCAGCTGCGCATCTTTTGGCGCTTGTTTGTAGGTGGTATGAAAAAACCGTGATTGTCTCATGCACTATTGATTACTCTGTGCTTATGGTATCGAAAAAAAGCTTTTTTGGCAACAAAAAACCCGCCAATACAAGCGGGTTAGTAAGCAACAATGCATAGCTATGCACTGATTCAAGCTAGCCATTTCTCAACATCCATCGCAGCCTTGCATCCCATTCCAGCAGTCACAACAGCTTGTCGATATACTTTATCAATCAATTCACCAGCTACAAAAACACCGTCAACTGATGTTTTGCTACCAGTGTGCACGACATACCCATCATCATCTAGTTCAAGCTGACCGCTAAACATTTCTGAATTTGGGATATGCCCAATTGACAAAAACATACCATCAACAACCAACTCTGAAGTGCTCTCATCTTGTGTATTCTGCAACAGCAATTTCTCAACTTTTGTATCACCAACCACCTCTGTCACTGTTGTATTCCACAGAACATCTATTTTTTCATGAGCAAGCACGCGCTCTTGCATTGCCTTTGACGCTCGAAAGGCATCTCGACGATGAATGACATGTACTTTGCTGGCAAACTTTGCCAAAAAACTTGCTTCTTCCATCGCGCTGTCTCCACCACCAATCACAGCAACTACCTTATCACGATAAAACGCTCCGTCACAGGTTGCGCACGTTGATACACCTTTTCCGTAAAACTCATCTTCTCCAGGAATGCCCAGCCGGCGCGGCTCAGAGCCAACCGCCACAATAACTGCTCGTGCCTGATACACATCATCTCCAACCCATACTTTTTTCACTTCACCCGAAAAGTCCACCTGCGTAGCATTTTTGTTAATAAATTCAGCACCTTGATTTTTTGCTTGGTCAATCATTCCCTGCATCAATTCAGGACCCTGAATACCCTCTGCAAATCCAGGAAAATTTTCAACCAAAGTCGTATTCATCAACTGTCCACCAAATGTAAATCCTGCGATCACCAATGGCTCAAACCGCGCCCGCGCAGTATAAATAGCAGCAGTCAAACCTGCTGGACCAGAACCGATAATAATAACATCTCTAATTGTGCCCATATAATATCGTATAAGTATTCAAGTAACTGTTTGAATAATACATCTGAAACTTCTATAGTGTCAAGCTGTTACAAAGCGTAACGCTGAAAAAAATCAGCTATAGATTCCATATCACTGTGCGCTGCATGCTCGCGAAAATAATCAACATCCCAACGAATTGGAAAATGCACTGCTGTTGTATGAACTTCCAAAAAATCAGCCGCATGCTCCGCCAAGGTTTTTGTAACATGTTGGTGTGAAATCAACTCATCTGTCGGATTCATTATCAGCGCATATGGTTTTTTGTAAGGAAGGCACACCTGAGTGTGTTGCAACAAAATAATACCCAGCCGAAACAACGTCGCAGGATCTAAATGCTCACGAAAATGAGCAAACAATGCTTGCTGCTGCGAAGAGTACACAACCAACATCAGCCTATGAAACAATCTATCAACTTTCCAAATTAATGTATGCAATCGCAAACGCGCAATAAGCTGAGCAACAACTAACAATCTACGCTTACGCTTTGAATCAACTGTCAAAAACTGTCCGCTCATATATGGAAAAAATGCAATCATACCAATACAATTATCATGAGCAACAATATGATTTGAAATCAGAAACCCAAACGACGCTGCTCCTAAGACATACTGATCAAGCTGCAACGCAGCTATCTCTGCTTCTACATAGTGCTGATACGCTTTGATGGATATATCATGTAATGGTTTTGTGCTAGCATGAAAACCAGGCAAATCAATACAATATACCTCAAAATAAGGTTGCAAAAATGCAATAAATCCAGCCAACAACTCACTGTTGGTCGCAAACCCAGGAATTAACACTAACGGTAACTTTTTCATACGTCACTCAATAACAACACATGCTGTAGCATACTCCTGATCATGGCTAATACTGACATGCAGCACAACACAATCCTCTGCAGCAGTACAAGCAATAACTGGAGCGCCTGCTTGGTTTTTTGACAACTGCACACAATCCCAAGGCATTTTCTTTCCAAAAGCTTTCATGCATGCCTCCTTAGCCGCAAATACTCCGGCGCGACTTTCATCAGTCGCGAATAATCGTAATTCAGCCTCACTAAAAACCTTGGTCAGCACATTAGCTGATTTCATTCGTTCTATACAACTTGGTATATGCACAAGATCTATGCCAATTTTCATATTACAATTCCTTAACTGCTGTATAACACTTATTAACAAAAACATCGAGCGACTCACCTTGATAGTGAATTGGCGATCCAAATGTTACCTCAACTGATCCACGCGCAGGCACGTAAGATCCGCGAGGCAAAATGCTCGCTAAGCCAGATAATCGCACCGGCACTACTGGCACACGCAATTCAGCAATCATGTGACCAACTCCTGGCTGAAATGATTGCAACTGATTACTCTGTGTATGCGCTCGCTCTCCTTCAGGGAAGAGTAAAATAGAAACTCCTTGATCGACCAACCTACCCATAAAATGAACTGTTTCCCGAAAATGATTGTTTCTGGTAATTGGAAACATTCCAAAAAGTAATGACGTATACTCATAAAAAAACTTTCCAAATAACTTCCAGCGTTTTTTTTCGTCAGCAGACTTAAAAAATAAACTCTCAAGCGAAGCACTCGCAACAGAATATCGTGCTTGTGGTGGCAGTGCCAAAAAAAATGCAGGCCCGTCTAAGTAGCTAACATGATTTGCGATATATAGAACTGGTCCATGTATACTACGCACATTCTCATAGCCCTTCACTTCAACTGACCTAAATGCAAGTAAACGAATGATTTGTATATGAATCATAGCATCGATATACCGGCGTATGATTTTGATTAGCGGCTTAAATGCATACACTCGATACACAAATGTGCCCATGCGACCTTTCCGCTTCTGTAAGGCAGTCCGTAAGTCAGCTACTGTGGTTGTAGGTTGAACAATACTTTCAGAAATATCCATTCGATATTGTTGCTCTAATAAACTCACTAACTCAATTCGTGCAAGCGAGGTCAGCGAAAGATCGTGCACTAAAATCGAATGCTCATGCACCTTATGGACTGGCTGACGTGTTACCACGGCGATAATAGTACGCAGTTGATCAGAAGTTTCGTCGTCATTACCCTGAACAGTTTCTTGCAAATGCTGTTTGATGATAAACTTTTTTACTTTTAATGTCGTTGTCTTAGGAAATTCTGATTCTGGCCATACTGAATGACTAATAATACGTTGATGACTCTCAAGTACTTGATTTGCCGCTCGAATACATTGCGCCACATCAGCCTGAGCAGAATCAGGAATAACAACCGCATGAACAACTTCACCCTTGACCGTACTTTTCCCCACAACACAAGCGTCCTTAATACCATCTTGCATTATCAGCACACACTCAACATCGTGAGGAAAAACATTCATACCAGCTTCTGTTACAATCATTTCTTTTGATCTACCTTGTATTGTCACAACATTCTCATCATCAACCGTAACCAAATCACCTGTTTTAAACCACCCATCGATCAACACCTCGTTGGACGCTTTGGCATTTTTATAGTAGCCAGCAAAAACGTTATCTCCTTTAACAAAGAGCTCGCCATGTTCTGTTTTTATTTCTATTCCAGGCAATACAAACCCTACTGTACCCGGTTGTTGAAAC
>JAUIEQ010000097.1 GCA_030429785.1 bacterium | reverse complement strand
AGCTTGCGCTCAAGTCTGCGCTTGATACCAGTATATGTCGTGAGCGCTGCAGCAATCGTATCAGCAGGAATGCCAAGTGCATGCGCGCGTGCAAAACTAGCAGCAATATTCTCAGCCCAATAATATCCAAGCACCGGAACAGTAAGTGTTGTGTGTGCTGAATGATGCGTCATTGTCAGTGTAACGCCTTGTTTGGTGACAGTGACATCGCTGTATTGGTAGTCATTGTCTTGTGATCTGCCGTAGGTGATGGCATGCTGTGGTAATTCGAGCACTGAGCGAACTTGTTCGCCAACCACCACACTGCCATCAGGCGGAAGGCTCATGAGCAATGTCTTGAAATTGTTGATGTATTGCGCTTCTGTTTTGAACAAGTCGGCGTGATCCCAAACAACAGCAGTTAAGACAAGGTGCTTTGGATGATAATGCCAGAATTTTGATCGCTCATCCCAGGCAGCAGCTTTGTACTCATCGCCTTCTAGGATCGACATGCCGGTATGTTTGCTTGGATCAAAAACATCATCACCATGCAGATCACCAAGACTACAAGCTGGAATGGCATTGCGACTGAGCCCACCGAACATATAACTTGGATGCATGCCTGCGTGTTGCATGATCGTAACGAGCAGCGATGTGGTGGTAGTCTTGCCATAGGTCCCAGCTACAACAATTGAGTTGTTTTGTGCAAAATATTTCCCAAAAAATTCAGCAGCTGACATGTATGGAATGGCATGTTCGAGAACATATTGCTTTTCTTTATTGTTGGTTGTACCGCCGCCGCCCATAATGACGAGATCTGGTTTTCCATTTGCTGTCATTTTTTCTGGATGCCATCCAGCATAGTAGGTAACACCTGCTTGTGTTAAGTATGTTGAGACTGGTGGATAAAAACCCGCATCGCTACCAGTAACACGCACGCCAGCAGCATGCAGTGCAATAGCAAGTCCATGTGTTAATACACCACAAATGCCAATAATATGTATGTGTTTGTACTGCGTCATAATTTGCTATTTTCGCTAATTTTAGTATAATTTTGGATATGACAGTCTTTCATTTTTTGCACAATAATCCAGTTTGTTATGTAACATGGGACATTGAACGAGCGCTTGGCTTGCCGCTTGATACCCCAGGTTATTTCATTATTGCAAATGCCACTCCCTTTGCCAAGAAAGTAGCCAACGGTCATGCAAATGTATTGTTGCTTGCAGCAGAGCAGTTATTAACAACTGCGCAACTACTTGAGCATCCAGCGGCGCAGGAGTTCATTGCCAAGCACAATGCTCAGGTTTTGGTATACATTAATAATGCCAAAAAAGAACAGTTGGCGCAGCAGTTTGGTTTTGAGTTATTAAATCCACAACGAGTGTTATCTGATGAGTTTGATCAAAAAATTTCTCAAACAAAATGGCTTGCTGAATTACAAGACTTGCTTCCAGCGCATACGCTCAATGAGCTATCTGAAGTGGTTTGGGATGGTGAGCCGTTTGTGTTGCATTACAACATGGGGTTTGCTGGCAATGGAACGTTTTTTATTACACAAGAATCAGAGCTGCAAGAATTGCAACGCGTCTTTCCGCGGCGCGAAGTTCGGGTTTCTGAGTATATCGAAGGGTTTACGCTTACGAACAATAATGTCGTGACTGATGCGGATGTGTTGATTGGAGCTCTTTCCTATCAGATTAATGGGCAAGCGCCGTTTTATAATCATCGCGGTACGACTATTGGTAATGATTGGGGAGTTGTTGGCTCATTACTTACCAGCGAGCAGCACGAGCAGTACAAAGCAATCGTTCGTCAAGTTGGAGCAAAGCTTCAGGCGTCGGGTTGGCGGGGGTTGTTTGGGATTGATTGTCTCGTTGAAGCATCCACAGGCAAATTATTTTTGATTGAAATCAATGCGCGTCAGCCAGCATCAGCTACGTATGAGTCTGCGCTGCAGCTTGCGCATGACGCAACTGGCATGACGGTATTTGGAGCTCATGTAGCAGCTTTGTTGGGATTGGAGTTGGCTCAAGACTTGGTGCGAATTACTGCTGGCGCGCAGATAGTTGTGCGGCAAGAGAAAAACAAAACAGTTGATCGAGCAGCAAGCATCGCGCGTTTGGCTGAGCTTCCTGTGCGTATTATTGAACATTATACTGCTGATGAAGGTTCAGAAATCATTCGCGTTCAATCACAGCAGTCAATCATGCAAGCGCACAATGAATTTTCTGATCTGGGCAAAAACATTATTGACGCAATTCAAATAACATGACACACCAAACACTTTCACCACAAGCGCTTGCTGTCATCAACGGGTATCAAGCTCTTGCAATCGCAGGCAAATCAGTCACCTGTCCATATTACAATAACAAAAAAGGTAACGCGCGAGCAGCGCTGCGTGTGCAGGTCGGCAAAGGAGATCCGGATGAGATTGTCGCGCAAGCGCGTGAAGTGGCTCTGAGGCAGGGGGTTGATTTGAGCAATTTGTCCGCTGAGGGTATTCGTGATTTTTTGATGCAGCATAACTTAGGTATTGATTGTTCTGGATTTATTGTGCATGTGCTTGATGCTGAGTTGGCTGCGCAGGACGTTCGATTAGCAGCGCAGTTGTCATTTCCCGAAGCTTCTTTCGTGCGTAAGTTGCTTGCCAAAATGCGTTTTGTAGAAAATGTGAGTGCAGCAGTTTTGGCACATGATGCTAATAGTGTTGTTGTGCCACTATCGTCAATCCAGCCAGGTGATATGATCATGTTGCAAGGGTTTGATGCTGCTAACAAGCATGATCATATATTGTTGATCAGTGAAGTTGCGTACGCAGCAGATGGTATGCCTGTGCAGTGTACATATATACATAGCACAGAGCCAACCACAAATGATGCTTATGCAAGTGGTATTGCTGAAGGCATGATCAAAATTGTTGATCCTAATCAACCGCTGAACAAACAAGACTGGAAATCGTTAAGTGATACTGCAGTGGCGCGCGATACGTATACAAAAGCACAGGCTGCTCAAGCATGTCAGTTGCGTAGATTGCGAGCAGTGTCATGATTGCCAAAGCAGCTGCAAGTTGGTATTATCAGTAGTAGTTATGCCAATATCATCAGAAACATTACAACTCTTGAAGGAGGCCATTGGTTTTGGCCTTCTTGCTTCTGTGGTCGCGTTTGTGTGGTCACCGTTTTTGATTCGACTGCTGCACAAGTTCAACATAACCAGACGGAGTGAGTATGACGCAACGCTTGCAATGGGTGCACGAAAAAGCAAAGAAGGAGTGCCGATTATGGGCGGGTTATTGGTTGTGTTAACAGTGGTTGCACTCACGCTTATTTTTAATTGGGATCGACGGTTCACGTGGATGCCGATTTTGGTTATGAGCTGGTCGGCGCTTTTGGGCGGCTTTGATGACTTATTAAATATTTTTGGTAACAAACGACGCAGCAGAAAGCTCAAACAAATTTGGAGATTGATTCTGGTACACAAGCATCTGCACATGCGTGTGTGGTATTTGATTACATTGCCGTGGTCAGTGTTCAAGCGAGCTTCAGTGTGGCTGAGTAGTCATCCAGGCAGAGGCGTGCATGTACACGAGAAATTGCTGCTTCAGTTCATTGCTGGTGCAATGACAGCGTGGTGGGTGTTCTTTAAGCTAGCTGATCATTGGCGAGAAGTGCAAATTCCTTTTGACGGGTATATTAATATTGGTTTTTGGATGATTCCGTTGATTGTTTTGTTTGTGATGTTGACTGCAAATGCAGTGAACATAGCTGATGGTATGGATGGGCTGGCTGGCGGTGCATTGCTGGTGACGTTTTCTGCGCTTACTTTTATTGCGTGGATGCAAGGGTTGCAGTCAATAGCGATTTTGAACGCAATGACAACAGGCGGGCTGTTGACGTATACGTATTTTAATA
>JAUIEQ010000096.1 GCA_030429785.1 bacterium | reverse complement strand
AGCAGACAAGGGACTTTGTGTATGTTACAGATGTTGTTCGAGCTTTTGAAGCAGCGACTACGAGTGACTATACAGGTATACTGAACGTAGCAACTGCGCGTGGTGTTTCTATTAATACATTGTATACGACTCAGTCTGAAATAGTCGGCGGTGCCAATCAATCGCTGTTATATAAGCCAGCAGTACCAGGAGAGGTTCGTCATCACGTAATGGGGTATGACAAAGCTGAGTCAGTATTTGCTTGGCGTCCAACCATCTCGCTTGAGGAAGGTTTGCGTTATACATGGGACTGGTATCAAAGCCAGGCTATAGTATGAAAATTGCTCATATTACAACCGTGTTTCCTCCATATAAAGGAGGTATGGGTCAAGTTCCATTTCACTTGGCGCAAGAGCTGCATCGCAGAGGAAAGTCTGTGTCTGTACTAACGCCACTCTATGCTCATGGTACAGCTGATTGTGATTTTGATGTGCAGTATATGCGTCCTGTGCTGCGATGGGGCCTAGCAGCACTGTGTCCTCAAGTTATTTGGAAGCTCAAGTCCTATGATATTGTTCATCTGCATTACCCGGCATATGGTATGGCAGTGTTTGTTTGGTTGTGGAAAAAAACAATTGGTAGAAAAAAGAAGTTGTTTGTGTATTATCACATGGATAATATAGCCAGTGGTATGTTGGGCCGTGTGTTTAGTTTGTATGCAGTGTTCTTTCGTGAGATGATTTTGCGCGCAGCTGATGCTGTACAAGTATCAACTATAGATTATATAGAGCATTCTCAAATCGCAGCGTATTATACGCAGCACAAGCAACAGTTTGGTGTTGTGCCATTTGGAGTCACTGAGGATTTTGTTCCAGGGAAAAAAGATGCAAAGTTGTTATTACAGCACGGGATTGATGTGGAGAAAAAGATTATTTTGTTTGTTGGCGCGCTTGGAAAAGCGGCATATTTTAAAGGACCTGCTATTTTGATACAAGCATGTGCTGAGCTTACGACTCATGACTGGCAGCTGGTGTTTGTTGGTCGGGGTGATATGATTGAGCACTACAAACAAGAGGCACAGAACCATGGCATAGCAAATAGTGTTTTTTTTGTTGGTTGGCAGGCAGATGCTGTGTTACCACAGTGGTATCAAGCAGCTGATATTTTTTGTATGCCAAGTATTAATTCGTCAGAAAGTTTTGGAATTGTTTATATTGAAGCAATGGCGTGCGGAATTCCAGTGATTGGGACGGCTTTGCCAGGAGTGCGTGAAGTAATTAAGAATAATGAAACTGGATTTGTTGTTGAGCCTGGGGATGTTTTGGCAGTTTCAGCTTGTTTGGATAATTTATTGGCGGATGACCTGTTACGAAATCGTATCGGTGATCAAGCTGCTGAATATGCTGCTAGTACGTATACTTGGGCTAAGGTTGGTGATGTATTGTTGCGGATATACCAACAGGCTTAATTGAGCTGTGCAGCAATTATTATTAACAAACTATTGACGAGATAGTTTTTTTGTGTTATGTTACTATATTCCTTTTTGAACCTTAAATCATCCCTAGCAAGAGCTAGGGTAAATACTATTTATTAATGAAGGAGTATCTGGTATGCAAAGAAAGTATGATTTTGATCCAGCTTTATCTTCGTATTCTGAACGTAATTATCGCAGGATTAAAGCACGGGTTCCGGTGGTGGTTGATGGATCGGTGAGTCACCAATCGATTTCGCACCACGCATTTGAAGTTGCTGCTGTTTCTGAAGGTGATTGCCTGTTCAATGTTTTTGATGCTGAAGGCATTCCGCCGTACACAATCGGCAATCCTGTTGGGGAAAACTGTATTATGCAGCTCACATGGCTGCAACAACAGGATGAAATCAGCCAAGGCCTCTCTGCTGAGGAGCGGAATGATGTGTGTGTTTTGCGCATCTTTTGCTTTGGACCTGAGTTTTCAGGGCGGTTTGTGGCAGCTAATGTTGAGCTGCTGCACATTGTCGATGACACGGCTGACGAGAATCAACCTGATTATCTGGTGATGATTTTTCGTCCTGCAGGAGAAGGTGTTGTGGGTACGCGTGAGTTGAAGCTCACATCCTACAACGAACTTTCTGAAATACAGAAAGGTGCAGTATTGGTTCCTGGGACAAATCGGTATGTTCGGGTTAAGCCGATTCCCAAGGAACATCAACGATAAAACAAACAAAAACCCGCCGCAGCTCGTGAGACAGCTGTGTTGCCTGCCAGTACCAACTCGCCAGCACAACCTTCCGCTCTGATCACTACAATGGTCAGAGCTTTTTTTTGTTAATTTTTCTGTGCTACAATAGACCTATGGAGTTTGTGAGGCAGTATTTGCAGACAATTCAAAGTGACAAAAACTATATTTTCACTGGCATCTCATTGATCAGTATTTTTTTGTTGTACCACAATATCGCAACACTTCATTGGACTGTGCTTGGCTGGGTTATTTTTGTAGTGTATTTTTTGATCAATGGTCTTTGGATGAGTCGATTGATTGGTAAGATTATGAATGTGAGTCAAGGCTGGTCAAAGGTCTTTGGGGTATTTTTTTTATTCATGTTGCTCGGCTTGGTACTTGCAATTCCAATTGAGTTGTTTCGATATAGTACTGGATCAGTATTGATTATTTTGAGTGTAACAACCGCACTGCTTCGACTGTTGCAGCATACAACATTTATCAAAAATGCTGAGCTAGCAGTGGTTGATTCAGTGTTAGAAAAATCAGCTCGATCGTCATACGAACCACATAAGTACTTGCTATTGATACTCCCATCTTTATTCGTTTTAGGATTTGTATTTTTGTTAATGGGAAGGACAGGTGATTTTATTTTGTCGCCTTGGTTTGAGATCCCGCGGTTGTACTTGTATGTGTATTTGTGCGTTACAGTGACAACGACATTATTGCTTTTTTCTAAGCGTAGTACCAAGGTGCTGCTGATGGTTATTATTGCGCATTCGTTTTTGTTGCATGCTTACTTACCGTTAGTATATGAAACAGGTTTTGGAGGTGATAAGTGGCGTCATATAGCATCAGAAAATTATATTATGACTGGCGAAGTCTACCAACCAGCATTGATTGGGGATGTTGAGTATGCTGAGATTGGTCCGTGGACTGTTCCAGCAGTACTGATAAGCGGTAACAAAACCTCATACGGTCATCAGTGGTCAACGACTATTTTGTTGAGTGATTTTTTACAAATTGATGTTTTTTGGATTGATATTTGGATGGTGTTTATTGTTTGGTCATTGTTTTTGCCGCTGCTGCTATATTATTTAGCACGGTATATACGGCCTGGAAAGCACTTTGCCTTACTGTTCGCTATGTTACCTGCGTTATTTTATCCATTGCAAGTATTTGGTGCATCGACCGTGCCGGTTTCACTTGGACATTTGTTGTTTGTGTTTATGGTGGTTGTATGGATTATGTATTACAAACAACCAACACGACGGTTATTGGTATTTAATATGGCTATGTCGTTGTTATTGTTTTTTGGGTATGTATTGCATTTTTTGATAATATGGGAGGTGGCGTTGATGGTATTGGTATTGTCATATTTTAAAAATCATCCCACACAAGTCAAACTACGTAGAGTGGTTACTGCTGTATTGACGACAGTATTTGTGTTATTGATCCCAGCGCTTGAGTATCTCCAAGGTTTTGGCGGGTTCAAAGAAGGTGTGTTTGGTCTTGGACAAAGTTTTTCGCAGCTAGCTGATGCATTTGGTCATTTGACTGGATTGGTAGGATTTTTCCCGCAGCCTGGTCATGTTGATCAAGGTAATTTTTTGTTCAATCAAACTAGATCTGACCATGCGCCAGTTTCATTTCTTACATTTGCGTTATGGCCGTTGTTGCTGACGGTGCTGATATGGATTGTGAGTATCATTGGATTTCGCAGTATCATAATGCTCAAGCGGCGATCAGTGCCTCGATTGTTCATG